>JABHVE010000054.1 GCA_018658465.1 Alphaproteobacteria bacterium | reverse complement strand
CCAAGTGGTGCGCGATTTCACGCTCAACGATCGCCGTCCCGGGACCGGGGCGTCGCGGACGCCGCTGCAATTGCTCAACGGCACCATCACACCGAATGGGCTGCATTTCGAGCGGCACCACAATGGTATTCCGGACATCCACCCCGACACTCACCAGCTGCTTATTCATGGCAAGGTCGAGCGCTCCCTAATTTTCACCCTAGAAGATCTCCATCGCTACCCCATGGAGAGCCATATTCGGTTTATCGAGTGCTCTGGCAATTCCGGCGGCCAGCGTGGCGAGGAACTGTCCCAACGCACGGCCGGTGAGCTTCACGGATTGATATCGTGTTCCGAATGGACCGGCGTGCGCCTGGCTGTGCTGTTGGAGGAGGCCGGGGTGGACCCGGCGGCGAAGTGGATTTTGGCCGAAGGCGCAGATGCTGCCGGCATGAGCCGCAGCGTGCCCTTGGAGAAATGCTGGGAGGACGCGATCATCGCCCTTTACCAGAACGGCGAGGCGATCCGACCTGAGCAAGGCTATCCCATGCGATTATTGTTGCCGGGTTACGAGGGCAACATGAGCGTGAAATGGCTGCACCGGATCGAGGTGACGGAAACCCCGCCCTACACCAAAGACGAGACATCGAAGGATTCGGATTTGCTGCCTAGCGGAAAATCGCTGTTGTTCACGTTCACCCAGGGGGTGAAATCGGTGATCACCACGCCGTCTCAAGGGGACACCCTGCCGGGGCCGGGGACATACCAAATTACCGGGCTGGCATGGTCGGGTGCTGGTCGTGTGCGCAAGGTCGAGGTATCGGCGGACGGCGGCGTAACTTGGGCGGAAGCGGCCCTGGATGGCCCGGTGATGCCCATGGCATTAACCCGATTCCGCCTTCCTTGGGCGTGGCAGGGTGAGCGTCTTTCAATCCAATCCCGGGCCACTGATGAGGTCGGCAATGTGCAGCCGACCCGCGACGAATGGCTGTCTTTGTATGGGCCGGTGCAGTTCTATCATTACAACGCGATTCAGCTGTGGGGCGTGAACACAGGCGGCGACGTGTGGAATATTCATTATGCATAAAACCCTGATTGCCATCACGCTGGCGTCGATTGTCATCGCCGTGGGCGCGGTTCTGGTTGCGGTTGGCGTGGTGCCGATGGGCGCGACCAACGAAGGCGGGGCCGGTAACGGCAATGCTCAGATCGTCGCACATGAAGGGGCGGGCCTTGGCAGGGTCGCCACCGAGGCCGAGGTGGCCTTGCTCAATATCAGTATTCGCCCCGATGGGGTTGGTCTGCCGCCGGGCCAGGGCACGGTGCAAGAGGGCGCTTTGATCTTCGGGCCAAGGTGTGCAAATTGCCACGGCCCCCGCGGCCGGGGGGGCCAAGGCGGTCGGTTGTCCGGTGGGGTAGGTACCTTGGGGGGCGAGGAACCGATCAAGACTGTGAACAGCTATTGGCCCTATGCCACAACGCTTTTTGATTATATCCGCCGAGCAATGCCGTTGTACGAGCCCCAGTCGCTCACAGACAGCGAGGTCTATGCTTTGGTCGCCTATATCCTGATGCAGGATCGGATTATCGAGCCGACCGACGTCATGAATGCCACCACCCTGCCTCAAGTCATCATGCCCAATCGCAATGGCTTTGTGGAATGGTGGCCACGCCCGCCGGAGTGACCGGGGCCGCCGTTCGGTCAGCCTCCGACGATTTGCTCGACCTCTGAGGCGAAGGTCGCAACGTCGATTGGCTTGACGATGTAGCCGTCGGCCCCGGCTTTCTGTGCCTGGTCTTGCCAGTATTCGCTGGCTTGTCCCGATACCACGATAATCTTCAGGTCACCGAGTTCGGGCTTTGCCCGCAATTCTTCACACAAAGCCAAGCCGTTCATTTGTGCCATCATCAAATCGGTCAGGACACAATCTGGCCGCCGTCTGACAATGTGAGAAATGGCCGTGGTCGCAGTGGCTTCGGACGAAATGTCGTGGCCCGCTGCCTCCAAAATTGCAGTCATTGCCGCGATCAAGTCCATATCATCGTCAACAATTGTGATTTTCATGGGGCTCCTTTTTGGGGGATCTACCTCGCGGTCCTATATACGGACCAAATCGCCCTCGGATGGGGCCAAACATTGGGTGGATGAATTGCGCTTTGCCAAGTCTTCCACGGCCGTTTCATGTTTGCGGTCGATGTCATCGTCAGTCTGACCTGGATCGTGGTGGAACAGATACAAATTCTTTACATCGGCGTTGTGGGCCAAATCGACAACCTGGCCAATGCTGGAATGTCCCCAGCCGACCTTGGTTTCGTATTCTGCGTCAGTGTAAGTGCAATCGGTGATTAACGCGTCGGTGCCCCGGACAAAATTCGATAGCTTCTCAACATAAAAGGGATCAAAGCTGTCGGAGTCTGGCAAAAACAATTCGTTGTCGGTGACGTAGCAAACCGACCGGTCACCGTATTCCACTCGGTACCCCAAACAATGGCCTGGGTGGGCCAACAGCAAAGTTTTCACCTGAATCTTGTCTACTTCGAACGTGCCCTCGTTGAGATTCCGGAAATACGTTCGGGCACCAAATTCCTTGATGGTGATCGGAAAATAGATGTCATCCATTTGGGCCGAAATTAGCTCCCGCATTGTCACATCATCGTGGCCAGCCCCCAGCACCTCTATTTCGTTGCCAGGTATGTACAGGGGGGCAAAAAATGGCAGGGCGTTGATGTGATCCCAGTGGGGGTGGGAAATGAAGGCTTTGTAATCCTTGCGGGTTTTACCCGCGCCCAACAGCGAATCGGACAGGGCTTTGATGCCCGTGCCCGCGTCAAAAATGAAAAACTGTTCCTTTGGAAAATCCAAAGTCACACACGATGTGTTGCCGCCGTATTTCAGTGCCTCGGGGCCTGGAACCGGCAACGTCCCCCGCACGCCCCAAAATTTCAGTTCCAGGCGATCCTGGATGATTTCTATCACTTGGGCCTCGAACGTCATGGCATTGATGGGCTTGGTCAGAAATCCATCGGCACCGAATTTCATCGCCCGGCGACGATCGAATTCATAGGGCTTGGCGGAAACGATAATGATCTTCAGTTCATCGGAACTGAAAATCTTGCGCAACTCCCTGCACAATTCCAGGCCATCAATTTGCGGCATCATGATGTCGATCAGCGCGCAATCTGGGCGCATGGTTTTGATTATTCCGGCCGCCTCGACGCTGGACGTTGTGCTTTCAACGGTGTGCCCGGCGGACTCCAAGACGTGGGTTAGAACGCTAATGGTGCCTGGATCATCGTCGGTGATGAAAAATCTGTAAGGATTGGTGTCGTTCATAGGTCAGACGGGCCCCGGCTATTTTGCAGCATGATGGTCCTCCCAAATTCGCTTGATCTGATCGCACAATGTCGTCGGATCAAATGGCTTTGTGATGACATCCAGAGCACCCAAATTCTTGAATCTCTCCAATTCGGCGGGCATCACCTTCGCGGTCATAAAAACCACCGGGGTGTTTTGAAATTCTTCGGTCTGACGCAGGGCACCCATTGCTCCGGGTCCATCGACGCCAGGCATCATGACATCCAGCACGACCAAATCAGGCTGGAAGGCGTGGGCGGTTTCAACGACCGTTTCCCCCGACTCGCAGGTCTCCACCTGGAAACCACCAATCACTTCAAAGGCGATGGTGGCGATTTGGCGAATGTCGGGCTCGTCTTCCGCGTACAAAATCTTTTTAAGTTGAGGCGAATTCATGATTCTTCTTTATGGTTGAAACTGCCTTGGATCAAGGTAAAGCCAAGTGTGCAGAGTTCAAGTGGGAGTTTTTTAACCCAAATTGGGCCGCGGGGTCTTTGAAAAACTGCTTCACGAACCCTTGACCTTGTGGAATTTGCTATCGCCATATATCCATGGTGTAGTTCGCGTCAAGATCCCTTGCTCGACCGCACCTTCATTTATTTCAGATCATATAGAGCCTCGAGTGACTGCCCATACACGCCAATCTGCCGGGAATATTTTGACCCCAGAGCGCCAAGCCGCGATCGACCGGTACCGGTTTGTTCGAAATTGGACCGAGGAATTGGCGGCACCGTTATCCCCAGAGGATCAAGTGGTGCAATCCATGGCCGACGCCAGCCCGACGAAATGGCATCGGGCCCACACCACCTGGCTGTTTGAGACCGTTCTGCTGAAACCCTATTTGGCCGGATACCAAGAACACGATCCCGCCTACGCCTTTTTGTACAATTCCTATTACGAAGGGATCGGTCCACGGTTCACCCGTCCGGACCGTGGATTGTTATCGCGCCCGTCGGGGGATCAAATCCGAAAATATCGCAATGATGTTGACGCATCGATGGAAACATTGATCGCTGAACTGGATGACAGCAAGTGGGACGCGTTCACGGCCCTTCTTGATCTTGGTCTGAATCATGAACAGCAGCACCAAGAACTGCTTTTGACCGATATCAAACATTTGCTGTCCCGCAACCCAACATTCCCGGCCTATCGCGACGATCTGCCGGTGGCGGACTCTGGGGAAAATCCGCCTTTGGAATGGAACGATTTCGAAGGCGGGGTTGTTGAAATAGGCCATGGAGGCGGCGAATTCGCTTTTGACTGCGAAGCCCCGCGCCACAAAGTCTACCAGGATCCATTTCGCTTGGCCTCGCACCTGGTGACCAACGGCGAGTACTTGGCGTTCATGGAAGATGGCGGCTATTCCGATTATCGCCATTGGCTGTGGCTGGGGCGCTCGGCCGTCGCCGAAGGTGGCTGGGAGTCACCGCTGTATTGGTTAAAAACAGACGATGGCTGGCAGGAATTTGGCCTGGGCGGTCTGCGGCCCCTGAATTTGTCTGCCCCCGTCGCCCACGTAAGTTTTCTAGAAGCGGATGCCTACGCTCGGTGGGCAGGACATCGATTGCCGACAGAAGCCGAATGGGAGCTTGCCGCCGCTCCTCTGCCGCCTGCCGGGAATTTATTGGAGTCCGGGAATTTGCATCCCGTCCCAAATCAGGGTTCAGGCCCGTTGGACCAAATGTTCGGGGATGTCTGGGAATGGACCCAAAGCCCGTTCGTCCCGTACCCAGGGTTCCGCCCAATCGAAGGGGCCGTGGCCGAATACAACGGGAAATTTATGGCGAGCCAGCTGGTGCTGCGGGGTGGATCGTGCGTCACCCCACCGGGGCATATCCGCGCCACCTATCGCAATTTCTTTTACCCTCCAGACCGCTGGCAATTCAGCGGCTTCCGTTTGGCATCCGATGGATAACGCAGTGTCTGAAATCATCACAAAAGCCGGGACTGACCAAGCTGCGGCCGACCCGGTTCAAAATTTGGGCCCGGACTTGGCAGATTTTCGCGACGAAGTCTGGTTGGGGTTGGGTCAGGCGCAAAAGACCCTTCCAAGCAAATTTTTCTATGACGAGCTTGGCTCTAAGCTGTTCGATGAAATCACCCAATTGGACCAATATTATCCCACCCGGACGGAAACGAAATTGCTGGGTACCCACGCAGGGGCGATTGCCTCGTTTATGGGCACCGGGGCGACCTTGGTGGAATTTGGCGCTGGATCGCTGATCAAGATTCGCATTCTGTTGGAGGCCATGGACCGGCCGCAGGCCTTCGTTCCCATCGACATTTCAAAAGAGCACCTGATCCTTTCAGCGGATCAATTGGCCCTGGAATTCCCCCATATTCAAGTACGCCCTGTGGTGGCCGATTTCGCCAGCGCCCTGGACTTCGGGGCCCTGGTCGCAGACAGCAATTCGAAACGAATCGGATTTTTTCCAGGATCCACCATCGGAAATTTTGCCCATGATGCCGCTGTGACGTTGTTGGCGACAATTGGCGAAGTCGTCGGCAGTGGGGGTGAATTATTGATCGGGGTGGATCTGAAGAAAGACAATAAAATTCTGTTGGATGCCTATAACGATTCCCAGGGTGTGACGGCCGACTTCAACCGCAATTTACTTGTGCGTATTAATCGCGAATTGGGCGGTAATTTCGATCTGGGGACGTTCCGTCACCATGCCCCGTACAACGCTGACGAAGGCCGCATCGAAATGCACCTGGTTAGTGGCGCTGACCAAACCGTCAATGTGGCGGGCAAGGATTTTGTCTTCACAGAAGGTGAAACCATCCACACTGAGAATTCTTACAAATACGGGATCGACGAGTTTTTGGCCCTAGCCAGCGAAGCAGGGTTTGATCCGGTCCAAACCTGGACAGATCAAGACGATCTGTTTTCGATCCATTATTTGCGTGCCCGCTGATTGGGGCCGCGCCAAAAATTAAGGGCGGTGACCAGTCGCCACCGCCCTTATAAATGGTTCAATCAGCCTAGTTTAGGCGGCTTCGAGATCCGCCGAGTACTTTCCGACCGCTGCGGCAAAGTTCATGTGAGAGCGATGGGCAAGTTTACTCTGGCCCGCTGTCACTTGGTCACTGCTGCCGGCCCAGGTGTGGAGGGCTGAATGTTGCAGCGCCCGGCCATATGAAAAGCTGAGCGTCCAAGGAAGATCGCCCAACTGGTTCATGGCATTCAGATGCTGCGACGCTAAAAGTTCCGATTGGCCGCCGGACAGGAAGGCAATACCCGGAACTGCGGCAGGAACGCGACGCTTCAAGGTCTGTACGGTCCATTCTGCCACCTGCTCGACACTGGCTTGGGTCGAGCAATCCATGGCTGAAATCACCATATTGGGCTTCAAGATCATGCCCTCCAAAGCCACACCCTGGCCAACTAAAGCATTGAAAACCGTGTGCAAGGTGTTTTCGGTGACTTCCTGGCATGTTTCGATGGAATGGCTCCCATCCATCAGTACCTCTGGCTCAACAATCGGAACCATGCCCGCTTCTTGGACCAGTCTTGCATACCGTGCCAAAGCGTGGGCATTGGCTTTTATGCAGTATCCCGACGGAATGCCGTCGCCGATGGTGATGACGGCCCGCCATTTGGTGAATTTGGCCCCCATTTCCACGTATTCGTTCAGGCGATCACGCAGGCCATCCAGGCCTTCGGTAATCTTTTCGTTGGGCGAGCCGGCAAGAACCATGGCCCCGGTATCCACTTTGATACCCGGCATGATGTCTTGGTCCGCCAACAATTTTGTAAAAGGGGTCCCATCCGCCGCGTTTTGGCGCAGGGTCTCGTCGTACAAAATCGTACCCGAAATGTATTTGCCAAGGTCCGGTGTGCGAAACAGCATTTCTCTGTAATCGCGCCGATTATCCTCGGTCGGGTCAACATTTACGCTGGTTAGCCGCTTGTTGGCCGTGCCAGAGCTTTCATCGGCGGCGAGAATGCCTCGGCCGCCCTCCACCATACGATTTGCAATCGCTTCAAGGTCCGCAGTCGTCATCGTTTGTTGTCTCCAAAAGTCAAAATCTCTCCCATCCCGGTCTTATACTACCGTTCGCACATTAGTCGCGACCGGATTCCGGCCCTGGTTTGCGATAAATGGTCGCGGATCACCGAATTGCCCGGAATTAGCCCCTGTGTGTTGCAAATCATGGCAATTCGATCAAGAATCCAATGGCTTGGCCGAATTGGGTTGGTTGGGGAACGAGAGGGCCAAAGATTATCAGCGCATTTTCTCACATTGGATTTTGGGATCGGACAGGGGCAGCTCCCCTAAAACACCGCTTCCAGTGGCACAGGCGACACGCATGGGGCTACTAGCACAAGCGCTTATTGTATTTTCTCTGGCCTTCGGAGTGTGCATCTGGCTGCTCGGGCGCTATTTCCTGTCCACATCGGATATGGGTGTGTTGCGTGAACAGCTGCTTGCTTCGGGGGAAACGGCTGCCCTGGAAGAACAGCAAGACGCGATCGCCCAGGCGCGGGCATTGGCACTAAAACCAGTCTTGGCTCCAGGATCAGTCCCGCCAGCGGCTCCCGGGGCCGAACCGGCTGCTGGGGCTGTCGCAGTTGGTGACAACGGTGCCGCGCCCGGCCGGAAGAAGAAAAAGAAAAAAGGCGAAGCGGCGGCTGAGGATTACGGCCCAACCGCTGTACCGGGGACCACCCCACAGCAGGGCGAGGCCGATAGGGATGACGAAGATGAGGACGACGACGGTGTCGATGAAACGGCCGAGCCGTTCAAGGAAGCAAAAGTTGAAATTCTAAAATTTCTCGAAGGCTCCCTGTCGGCCTACGTCAAGGATGGCTTCCAACTTGATGCGATCAGCAAATTCGGCTGTCATTTGTTTCTTGCCGGGGCCGCCGAGGCAATTGGCCGAGAAAACGAATTGGACAACAAAGAATTCATCAAAATTCTTGAAACGTCCGTTTCCTTATTGGGTTCAAGCAAGGATGTCGTGCGAAAATTCGGCGAAAAGTATGACGAATATTTACTCGACCCGAGCTATGCCAAAATGTTCAAGGCAGGTGGCGATGCCATGCACAGCTTCATCGCTGACAAAGGCGATGCGGCCAGGGAATTGTCAGATGCCTTGGAAGAATTTCGCAAACCAGGCGACAAAAAGACCACTGGCGGCCCCATTGCGGTGATGTTTACGGACATCGTTGGGTCGACAAATTTGAATCAGACACTTGGAGATTCCGAAGCCCAAAACGTTGTGCGTATGCACAACACGGTTGTCAGGGCCGCATTGAAATCCCACCGGGGCGTTGAGATTAAACACACAGGCGACGGCATTATGGCGTCCTTTGCTTCGTGCCCAGACGCGGTGGAAAGTGCTGTGACCATGCAAAAGGATTTGTCACGGCGGCGTAAAAAAAATCCCGATATTCCCCTGCACATACGCATCGGTGTGAATGCCGGGGAACCGATTGCCGAAGATGGAGATTTGTTCGGCACCACCGTTCAGTTGGCGGCGCGCATTTGCGACAAGGCTGACAACGATGGAATTTTTGTATCCGCAGTGGTGCGGGAACTAAGCGCAGGATCAAAGGTGACTTTTTCAGACAAAGGCGTGTTCGAACTGAAAGGGGTCGAGGAAAACCCCACCTTGTACGGCGTGGGGTTGGGCGACTAAAAAATTTTCCCGGGGTTGAACAACCCTTGAGGATCGAACGCCGTCTTTATCCGGGCCAAGCTGTCCAATGCCGCCGCTGATTTGTGGCGCACCAATTCACCGCGCTTGAGCTGCCCAATCCCGTGCTCTGCGCTGAATGTTCCGCCGAATTCCATGGTTAAGTCGTGAACCACCCCGGTGATTTTGTCCCATTGGTCCAAAAACGCGGGGGGTTCCATGGCGGGTGGCTGGGATACATTCATGTGTAAATTCCCGTCGCCCAAGTGGCCAAAGGCCACCAACCTTGATCCGGGAACCAAGGATTCGATTGCCGAGGCACAGGCATCGACGAATTTTTCTGCGCGATGGCCGGGAACCCCG
Organism: Alphaproteobacteria bacterium; assembly: GCA_018658465.1. Lineage (GTDB taxonomy): Bacteria > Pseudomonadota > Alphaproteobacteria > UBA2966 > CAIVPW01 > JABHVE01. Next base: position 7,769 of record JABHVE010000054.1, on the reverse strand, counting down.
ATGTCATTTTTGATGCTTGCCCCCTCTTTGGTTTGGGCGGGGGGAATGGATTCGCGCAGTTTCCACATGGCTTGAGCTTGGGCCGCGTTCTGGGCGATCGCCCCGTCCACCACATCGCCATCATCCAGGGCCTGTCCCAGGCCGGCCTCGACTGCCGGGCCTAAGTCATCCCCGTCACCACCGTGAAATTCCATCAACACATACCAGGGTGTTTGGGCGCCTAAGGGCCTGGCAACACCGTCCATGTGCTTCACTGCCAATTCCACGGCCAGCGCTGACATCAGCTCGAAGGCGGTGGCCCGCTCCCCGCTAGCGGCCTGCATGCGCTCCATCAATTTCATTGCGCCGTCGATGTTGCTGATACCGGCAATGGCGGTGACCGTTTGGCGCGGCTGAGGAAAAAGCCGCAGCACAGCGGCTGTAATGATCCCCAAGGTTCCCTCGGAGCCAATAAACATGTGCTTTAAATCGTATCCGGTGTTGTCTTTGCGCAAAGGGCTCAAGCCATCCCAAATGGTGCCGTCGGCCAGGACCACTTCTAGTCCCAGGGTTAGGGCTCGTGCCGTGCCGTACCGAAGGACCTGTGTGCCGCCGGCATTGGTGGCAATATTTCCCCCGATCTGACACGACCCCTCGGCCGCCAGGCTTAGGGGAAATAGACGATCCACCTCCCTGGCGGCGGTCTGCACCGAGGCCAACAGGCAGCCGGCCTCGGCTGTCATTGTCCCGGCCACCGGATCAATGTCGCGAATTCGGTTCATGCGACCCAAATTGACAAGGATCTGAACGCCCTCCGGGGATGGGGTCTGCCCCCCCACAAGACCGGTGTTTCCGCCCTGGGGGACCATGGGGATTTGGTGCGCCGCGCATTCCCTGACAATTGCCGCCACTTGCGTCGTGGATGCGGGCTGCATCAGCAATGGAGTATTGCCGTGGAATCTCCCGCGGGGTTCCGACAAGTACGGAGCCAGGAGGTTCGGATCGGACATCCATCCATCGGGTCCGGTGATGTCCTTCAGACGTGCCAATACGTCGGTGGCAATAGCCATTGAAGCCTACCCCCGAGGCGCGGCCGCCCGGTTCAAACGGTCGTTGATGGCAACGCCGATCCCGGTATTTGGGATGGGAGCCACAGCAATAACCGGAACGCCGGATCGGTCGATTTCTCGCAATGCCGCGTACAGGGATCCGGCAGCTTCCCCCAGATCCGCACGGGCGCTAAGATTCCGGGTGATAACCGCTCCCGGCGGCACGGTATCGCCAAAAGCCAGAAGCCCTTCGCCTTTGGAAACCGTTGTGGCGTTTAGCCGCAATTTTGCCCGGGGGGCATAGTGACTATCCAACAATCCTGGGGATCGGGCGGGGGCGTTGGCGGCTATCGGGTGGTTTGTGGTCAACGTTTCGACCGGTTCCCCCAAGGCATCGGCAATGGCTTCTGGGGTTATGGAACCGGGGCGCAACACCGAAGCCACGGGCCCATTCAAAGCAAGCACGGTGGATTCGACCCCGATGGTGCACGGTCCCCCGTCCAAAATTATGTCCACGGATCCATCCATGCTGTCGGCCACATGTTGGGCGGTGGTGGGGCTTACCTGCCCCGACAAATTGGCGCTGGGCGCTGCCAGAGGAAGCTCCGACGCCCTCAGCACAGCCTGGGCAATGGGGTGAATTGGGGCCCGAACTGCAAGGGTGGAAAGTCCGGCGGAAGCCCTGGTGGCTATCGGACAATCCGCCCTGCGTTCCAACACCAATGTTAGCGCACCGGGCCAAAAGGCTTGCGCCGCCCGTTCTGCCCGCGCGTCAAACCGCGTCAGTTTCGCGGCCTCCACGGCCCCGGGAACGTGAACAATTAGGGGATTGGTCTGGGGTCGACCCTTTGCCCGGAAAATGGCGGCGACGGCATCGTCATTTGTGGCGTCGGCCCCAAGGCCATAAACGGTTTCAGTGGGAAATGCCGCCATTCGGCCTGATCGCAGTATGTCGGCTGCCGACTGGATTGCCTCCGGCGTTGGCTGGAAAATGATGTGCTCCCATCGGTCGCGGGGCCCAAGATGGATCACTATTCCGAGGCCTGAAGGGTGGCCTCACATGCCAGAGCCCCGGTGGAGGCCACACAGCGTATGCGGGCACCTTCGGGCTTTTTGCCAAGTTTCTTGTCGGCCATAACATCCACACCATCGTCCCAATAGAATGGCGCAGGGAATCGTGCGGAAAGTTCGAATTCATCGGGAAGCCCGCCTTCCGACAGTGCCTCGATGGCCCATGTAATCGCCATTAATCCCGAGGCCAAGGGGGCCCGCAGTCCATAGCGCACCGCATAGGCCGGATCGAAATGTATTCGATTCCCCAGCTCCTCGGTATAGGCCTGAACCTTGGTGGGCATCAGCAGCTTTTGCGACAGCAGATTAAACCCTGAACGCATATCGCCGCTGCCGCCGCTGGATCCTTTACCGGGATCAGATTCTAAGGTCACGGTCTCCGCCGAAACCGCCACCGACCCATCGCTGCGCAAGAATTCGAACACTGCCTTGGTTTTGGCACCCACCGGGGTTTCGTCCACGGACTCGATCTTGCCTTTGATTTTCAAGGTCTCGTCGATGCTTACCGGCCCATGCTGGTGAAGGATTTGTTCCATGTGCACCTGGCGATCAATGCGGATGCGGGCCTTGCGCAAAGACAAAAAGCAGTCGGTTCCCAAAATCGACACGTCGGCCAGCTCGCCATAGCGATTTGGATCGACTTCAGCGGCCGTCAGATAGCGTTTTTGGCGCGACGCAGATACCGACGTATCCCATGCCGGAAGATCGCTGCCCGGGGAAAGCCGTCCTTCTTTGCTCACCGAATACTCCAAACGTGGCGCCGTCGCTCTGCTCAGGCTACCATAGGTCAATCAATAAGGGGGGAGTGACCAATGGCAGAACATCCCTGGCTGGCCGCCTATCCAAAAAATATTGACTGGCACGCCAAGATTCCCGTTAAACCGTTGCCGACGATGTTGGCCGAATCCGTGGCCCGGTATCCCAACAACCAGTGCCTGGATTTCCTTGGGAAGACCTACACCTATGGCGAAATCGCCGGATTGGTGGACCATGCCGCCGCTGGTCTGCAAAAACTGGGGGTCAAAAAGGGCTCGCGCGTTGGTCTGTTCCTGCCCAACTGCCCCCAATTCGTCATTTGCTTTTTCGCGGCGCTGAAGGCCGGGGCCACGGTCATCAGCTACAGTCCCCTGTATGCCGAAGATGAAATCCGCAATCAGATCAATGATTCCGGTACCGAAATAATGATCACCCTGGACCTGAAGGTCCTGTACCCGAAAATCGCCAAAATGGTCGGCACCACGACCCTCCGGCAACTCGTCGTGGGCACCATGCAAGAAGTCTTGCCGTTCCCCAAAAGCCTGCTGTTCCCGTTGGTAAAGCGCGGCGACATCGCCAAAACATCCGGCAATCACGAAACTTCGTTTGCCGATTTGCTGGCCAATGATGGCAATCCCACCCCGGTGGATTTGGACCCAGCGGATTTGGCGGTGCTGCAATACACCGGTGGCACCACAGGGGTGCCAAAAGGCGCGATGCTTTCCCACGCCAATTTGTACGCCAACGCCCACCAAGCCGTCATGTGGTTGGAAGGCGTGGAAATGGGAAAAGAACGCATGATGGGAGTACTGCCGTTCTTCCACATCTTTGCGTTATCGGTGGTCATGAACCTGGCGTTGATGATCGGCGGCGCCATCATTATGCATCCCCGGTTCGAACTTGAAGCCGTGCTGAAAGACATCGCCAAAAAGCGCCCGACGTTGTTGCCAGGCGTGCCCACCATGTACGCCGCCATCAACAACTCACCGTTGACTAAAGGCGTGGACGTCACATCGATCAAATACTGCGTTTCCGGCGGCGCGCCGTTGCCGGTGGAGGTCAAACAGCGGTTCGAGGCCCTCACGGGGTGCACGGTGATCGAAGGCTATGGCCTGACTGAAACTTCACCCATCGCCGCTGCCAATCCGCTGTTTTCAGAAAACAAGGCGGGGTCAGTGGGCCAGCCGGTGCCGGGCACCACCATCACCATCGTTGATCGCGATGACCGCTCCAAAGAAATGCCCCAGGGCGAAAAGGGCGAGGTCTGCATTTCCGGTCCCCAGGTCATGAGCGGATACTGGAACCAACCAGCCGAGACCGAAAATACGCTGATCGATGGCCGACTACACACCGGCGACATCGGCTATATGGACGAACAGGGCTATACGTTTTTGATCGATCGCATCAAGGACCTGATCCTGGTGGGCGGATTTAATGTGTTCCCCCGGGTGGTGGAGGAAGCGATCTATCAGCACGCCGCCGTGGCCGAGGTCACCGTGGTCGGGCTGCCCGACGAATTGAAAGGCCAGCGCATCAAGGCATTCGTAAAACTGGCCGATGGGGCGGCACTGACGGCGGAAGAATTGCATGAATTTTTGGTGCCCAAGATCGGCAAACACGAAATGCCCAAAGACATCGAATTCCGCGATGAATTGCCCAAAACCTTGGTGGGCAAACTGTCGAAAAAGGAACTGGTGGCCGAAGAAGCCGCGAAATCGGAGTAATTTCGCGGATCTGTATGCCATCAAAAGTAGAATTTTCCCGACGACCGGGGTTTCTTAGGATTTATAGGGCCCCATCCTGATGATCAATTCTTGCGCCCGCCTCCCGGCAACACCGGTGCGGGCGTTCTGAGTCCAGGACCCTCATAACCATCCGACTTCCCGGCCCTGCCGACGCCCCGCAAATTGCGGGGCTTTTTGTGTTGGGCAACATTCAAAGGAAACAACGAAAATGGCCAACAACGACAGCCCCTACAATTTCGGCGACCCGGTCTGGAAACCGGTCCCGAGAGACAAAGATGCTCCCTTCGCCCAAACAAGCAGTGGGTCATGGACTTGGCCCAAACCGTCGGGCAAAACTTCAGCCAAGGGGCCAGATTGGGGCGGGAATTCCGGCAAGGGCGCAAGAAAATCCGTCATTTCCCAGACATCCAATCCCGCGCCGGTCAAATGGTACGACTATCCCGATCCCAACGGCCCGACACCGGAGGAGACCATGTCGGTGGCCTATGACAATTTCATGGCGAATGATCGGGCCCAGTCCGTGATCAATTCCGCGGCTGACAGGTACAATTCCACTTTCAATCCGCAGGTCCTTGACCCGACTCTGCCCCCGAGGCCACCAAAGGAGATTTCACGCCCACCCAGCCCAATCGAATCATCTTGGTACAAACCGACCCTTTGGAGCACCCTGCCGCCACCCACGAGCATCGAGGAGACCCTCGCTCGGCAAGCGGCTGAAAGCGGCTTCAATCTCGTTCCATACACTGGGCCAGCGGCTGCCGACCTAGCCCAAGTCCATGCCCAACCTCTCAACCAGAATTTCGGGTACTTCGGGGCCGGGTACCATCCAGAATACCTTCCCCCACAAACGGGGGGCCAACCAACGATCCTTGCTCAGGTCGAGCTTGATCCTCAGGTCAGGTATGGGCCTCCAGGGACAGCGACACCAGTCACTCTAGAGGAGGTACCGATTGAGAAAACTAGGAATCCCTTCGAAATAATTCGTCGGGCTGTGATGGGAGCAATTGCAAGGGCAGACAATCAAGAACCCGGCAACGGAGTATATTCCGGTGGCGCTATCCGAGGACAGGATGCTTCGGGAACAGGGCCCCCCGTACCGCCCCCAAGCCCATATATTCCTCCAGAGTCGCCCCACGCTTTTCGGCCCACTTTGCCAGAGCCGGTAGACACTGCGATGCTCGAGAGTTGGTTTGGCGTCTCAGGCGATCCGGCCCCCACGTTTGATCAGGTTGCCGGGAGCCTCGGGTACAATATCGATGACCCTCTTCAATTCATGTATGACGAAATAGATAATTGGGGCTGGGCCGCCTCGGGCTCGAAAGATGCTGTCGCCGGACTATACGAAGAGCTTCTGCGGGATAATTCGCTGCGGGCCCCCGAGCCTAGCAACGGCATACTCGAGAACGCGAACGATTGGGTGGGCGAAATGTTCGCGGGACCAGACAATCAAGATCCCAGCGCCAATGTGTATCCTTCCGGTGGTCCCCAACGCCAGAGTCGGCCTAGTGGTGCTCCGCCAACGGCTGGGAAAGGTGGCTATGGGGCTGATTCGATCCCGCCCACCACCACACCACCCTCACCCCCAGCTCAGCAATTTGAGTACGGCCAGCCGACGCCCTTGTCACCAGAGGAATTGCTTGAGCAACAAATGGAAGGTGAGGAAGCCAGGAAGGAAGCCGAGGCGTTGGAATATGAACGTGAACAGGCTGAGGAAGAAGCAGCTCTAGCAATTGAACGAGCCTTGACCGGGAACGATTACCGCGATTTATCGGATGATGAGCAGACTTTTTTGGACTACGGCTGGTACTAGTCTCCACCGGTCACCGAGAGTTCAGACATCCGCTTGGCCACCCATGAACGCGACCACAGCGGATTTGAACCGCCCCAATGGCCCCAGCCTGCCCCGCAAATCACGATCGTACCGAATGTTGGCGGCGCCAGGGGTCATGGCGGGCTCGCTGCCGATTTTGCACTTGGCCGCATCCAGCCCGCTGGATAGCCCATTCAACCGGGGTCGTGATGGAGACATTATGCAATTGGGGTTGTTCCAGGGATGCCCAAGCAACAGCACCAAATGTCCGATTTCGTGCGTTAGCATCAATGCAGCATGCCGGGTCGTGATGGCTGAATCCAGAAATTGCCCAGGGCTGAGTTTGGTCAAGTCCCCAATATCGTTTGTGTAGGTAAAGGTGCTGAGCATGGTGTAGGTGCCGTACTGACCCTTGCGACTGTACCCTGTGAGCCCGCCCATCTGGCCGCCGCTGGGCGCGCTTGCCGGCGAGAACGCGTAGCGTTCCGCGCTGGCCGCCAATTGGTTTGTTACGACAATGTCGAATGGGAGATGTCCGTATCCAAGGAAATCCCACATGGCGTACTGGTGGTAATTCGAAGAATCGATCACCTGGTCACCATCTTCGGCGACAAGGCCTTGCCAAGCGCGAAGGCCATCCAGCCAAGTAGATGCAACAGACTCAGCCAGATCTTTGGTCCTCATGCGACTTGCGCCTGGGATACTTGCCTCCAGGAATCGAAGAATATTCGCTGTAGAGACTCGGCCATTCTCGATCTGAACCGCGATGCTACTGATAAGTTCCTCTGGTGAGACACCTGACGGTGGTGGGGTGTAACTCAGCGAAAGCGCAAGCTCCTCCGCAGGCTCAGGGATAAGTTGGAAGAGTTCTGCAATGGTGTAATCATCGCCGCGTTCGAACCGCACCTCCAGGCCGAAATGGAAACGGACCGAACGCGCCGTTTGATCAAGAACCGATTCAAATTCTTCCTCGGACAGAGAATTGAATCGGTCGTTGATGGCCCGCACCACACGCAGAGTAACGGGGCCATCGCCTAGCTCTGGTAACGGAACCACCGGGAATGGATCACGACCAAAATATACGACAGCGCCAAAACCAACGATCAACACGACAAACACAACCCAAAATTTCCGCATCATCCATACCCCTGGTTGCTGAACCACATTCTAGCGATTGGGCCGCGCGGACGGCAACGCCCTATGAAGGTGGGCTTTTGGGATGGGTGATGTCGGCGTCGTCCATGATCCGCCGGGCCTCGGCGGCATCGTCATCATGCACCACCAATCGCCTTGGCAGCGCACCGACGCTGCCCTCTAAAATCGACATGTGGGTATCTAGCACCTGGACGTGAATACCTG
>JABHVE010000124.1 GCA_018658465.1 Alphaproteobacteria bacterium | reverse complement strand
TAACCCACGGCCACGAAGATCATTTGGGCGGTGTTCCGTTCGTGTGGCCGCGCCTTGAATGCCCCGTGTATGCCACTCCGTTTACGGCGTCCCAGTTGGGGCGCAAGCTGGACGAAGCTGGATTGTCGGACCAGGTGCCGGTCAACATTGTTCCGCCGGGGGGCTCCGTCACCCTTGGGCCGTTCGAAATCAATTATATCCGGGTGGCCCATTCGATTTTGGAGGCGCATTCGTTGGCCATCCGCACCCCCGCCGGACTGATCGTCCATTCGGGCGACTGGAAAATTGATCCCGAACCGTTGATCGGCCCACTGACTGACGAGGCCCGGTTTCGCGAACTGGGAGACGAAGGGGTTCTTGCTCTGATTGGCGATTCGACAAATGTTTTTGTTCCCGGGCATTCTGGGTCCGAGGGCGCCTTGGGGCGCAGCCTTACCGACATCATCGGCAAAAAGACGGGGCGGGTGGCGGTGACGACGTTTGCATCAAACGCCCCGCGCATCCAATCCATCATCGGGGCGGCACAGGCCAACGGCCGGGAAGTCGTGGTGGTGGGCCGGTCGTTGTGGCGGACCATTGAGCTGGCAAAAGAAAATGGCTACCTGTCGGACCTTCCCACCCTGTTGGAAGACGACGAGGCGGAATATCTGCCCGCAGCAAACACCTTGTTTTTGGTCACAGGGTGCCAGGGGGAATCCCGCGGGGCCATGAGCCGCATTTCAAGTGGGCAGCACAGGCGGATTAATTTTGGCCCGGACGACACCGTGATTTTTTCATCGAAAATTATTCCAGGAAATGAAATCAATGTTGGAACGGTGGTGAACCGACTGATTTACGCAGGCGTCGAAGTCATCACCGAAAAAGACGAATTCGTCCACGTTTCGGGACATCCGGGCCAAGAAGAAATGGTCCAAATGTACGACTGGCTGCGCCCGACCATTGCCGTGCCTGTCCATGGGGATGCGCGCAATTTGGCGCGCCACGCGGCGCTAGCGACCGCAAAAGGCGTCGACCAAACCTTGGTCATCGAAAATGGTGCCGTCGTAAAGCTGGCCCCGGGACCGGCGGCGGTCGTGGATCATGTGCACACCGGCCGCCTTGCCATCATGGGCGCGAAGCCCGTACCCATCGATTCGGACAGCATTCGTGCCCGTCGCAAACTAAGCTTCAATGGGATGATCGTTGCCATCATTGTTTTGGACGAAGATGGCGAGGTTGCGGCTCCGGTGCGGGTGATGCTGCGCGGTGTCGGCGCCGATGACGAAACGGCCCAAGACGGCGCGGAACAGGTATTGCGCAGGGGCCTGGATGCGATGCCCCGGGCGCGACGAAAAGACGATGGCCAGGTGGAAGAAATGGCGCGCAAGGCTTTGCGGGGCGAGGCGCGGCGGCTATCCAGCCAGCGCCCCGGGATCGAGGTTGAAATCATTCGATTGGCGGAGACGGAAGCCGTGTCGTATCGTTAGGATGCCCAGTCGGCTGTTAGTTTGGAACCTGTGCGGGCGCGCACACTCACCGGGGAATGTTTGATGAATTGGATTGCTCTGACCGGGATTTATTTTGTCGCCTGGTTCATCTCTCTGTTGGGGACGTTGCCATTTGGTGTGGAGCGTGACGAAAATCCCGAGGCTGGCCATGATGCGGGGGCTCCGGTGAAGGCGATGATGTGGCGTAAGGTTGCCGCGGCGACTGTGATCGCTGGAATTATCACCTTCAGCATTTGGCTGGTGGCGGAATTGGAGCTGGTTCAACTACGGCCCGATTTGTGATCTGGCGGCTGGTAATTCTATGTTCCGCGACGGCAGCCTTTGCTGCCGCTACTGCCGCCACGGCATATGCCCAGGATGCTACGCCGCCGGTCTTAACACTGGAAGAATGCGCACGTGTTTTGCCCGTGGATGCCGCTGTACCGGGGGCTAATTTAACGCCAGGGGTGGATGTGCGCGGCAACGCCGTGGCAGGGGCGAATTTGGCCCCCGCTGATCCGACACCGGGAGCAGGGCAAATTGATGAAATCACCGTGCCCATCACCGTTGGGGTGTTCGAGCGGTTGGGCATTCCAGCACCCAACGGGTTGGGCGACTTGGCCGCTAATGCCGGGGTGCTGTCGATCCGCTTGAGCGATGGTCAGGTGACGTTCAATGGCCAGGTTCTGGGAGCCACCGAAACGTCTGTAATGCAAACCGCATGTGACGCCTTGATCGAAGGCCCAGGGCCAGTTCCGGCACCGGCTCCTGTGACGGTTCCGGCACCGGCCCCGTAAAATTTAAGTCCGTGGTTCCATCTGACCGGATAGCGCACTAAAATCCGCGCCAACCATGCGCCTTTCCCAGTTTTTCATGCCGACCCTTCGAGAGACCCCCGCGGAAGCGGAGATCGTCTCACACCGCCTTATGCTGCGCGCGGGCATGGTCCGCCAGTCGGCTGCCGGAATCTACACCTGGCTTCCCTTGGGGCTGCGGGTATTGCGCAAGATCGAAAATATCGTGCGCGAAGAACAGAACGCCGCCGGAGCCCAAGAGCTCTTGATGCCGACCATTCAGCCCGCCGACCTGTGGCGGGAAAGTGGGCGGTACGACGATTATGGCAAAGAAATGTTGCGGATTACCGATCGCCATGGCCGCGACATGCTTTATGGGCCCACCAACGAAGAACTAATCACGGATATTTTCCGCCGCGATGTGAAAAGCTATCGGGATTTGCCAAAGGCCCTGTACCACATCCAATGGAAATTCCGCGATGAAGTGCGGCCCCGGTTTGGGGTGATGCGCGGACGCGAATTCCTGATGAAAGACACCTATTCGTTTGATCTTGACCAGGAGGGTGCGCGGCGGGCCTACAATCGAATGTTCATCGCCTATCTGCGGACCTTTGAAAGGTTGGGTCTGAAGACCGTGCCCATGGCGGCGGACACCGGGCCCATTGGCGGCGACCTTAGTCACGAATTCCACATCTTGGCCGACACCGGCGAAAGCGAAGCCTTTTTGCACGGTGACTATTTGTCGTTCGATCCAATTGGCGATGGGGTCGATTACGACGGCGATCTTCAGCCGTTAGTGGACAAGTGGACCAGTCTTTACGCCGCTGCCGATGACAAGCACGATACGGCGCGGTTTGCCGACGAGGTGCCCGAAGACAAACGCCTGGAAACCCGTGGGATCGAAGTGGGGCATATTTTCTATTTTGGCAGCAAATATTCCGAGGCCATGGGGGCAACGGTCCAAGATGCCGACGGCAAATCGGTGCCGGTTCAAATGGGATCGTACGGGATCGGCGTGTCACGGTTGGTGGCAGCGATCATCGAGGCATCCCACGATGACGACGGAATTATCTGGCCAGCTTCGGTGACGCCCTTTGATGTGGGGTTGCTGAATTTGAAGCCTGGGAACGAAGCCACGGATGGGGCCTGTCAGAAATTGTATGACGGGCTGAACAAGGCGGGATTGGATGTTTTGTACGATGATCGCAAAGATCGTCCGGGTGCAAAGTTTGCGTCGATGGATTTAATTGGGTTACCCACCCAGGTCATTTGCGGCCCCCGCGAAGCCGAGCAAGGCCGGGTCGAATTGAAAAACCGCGCCACCGGTGTGAAAGATATTGTATCGATCGAGGCGGCGCTGACAGCGCTCACCGACACCTCAACCGGAACAGCCCCCTAGGCCATGTCCGGCAGCCTGGAATGGGGCATCGCCGCGCGCTACCTTCGGGCCCGGCGTGAAGGTTTCATTTCCGTCATTGCCTGGTTGTCGTTGATCGGCATTGCCTTGGGGGTCGCCACATTGATCATCGTCATGTCGGTGATGAATGGTTTTCGCGCCGATTTGATCGAGCGCATTTTAGGCATCAGCGGACATGTCATTGTTCAAAGCAACGAAGGCCCGGTCCGTGATTATGATCGGATTACCCTGGCCGTGCGCGGCGCGGATGGGGTGATCCAGGCAACACCGATCATCGAAGGCCAAGCAATGGCCATGGCCGACGGCGCCGCCAGTGGCGCATTGGTGCGGGGCGTGCGGCCCGAAGATTTGATCAATAACGATTTGATTGCGAACGGCATCGCCACCGGATCTTTGGCCGATTTCCATGGCACCAATGCGTTGGTTTTGGGAAACCGATTGGCTCGCACCCTGGGGGTTGGGGTTGGCGATCAGGTGACATTGGTGGCACCCCAAACGACCCCAACCGCGTTCGGCACAGTGCCGCGCATGAAGGGCTATACAGTGGTGGCGACGTTTGGCGTCGGCATGTTCGAATACGATTCCAGTTTCGTTTTCCTGCCATTGGAAGCCGCCCAAGTTTTTTTCCGCATGCAGGACACGGTAAGTGCAATCGAAATTTTGGTGGAGGATCCAGAACAGTTGGATGGCCCCGTGGCCGCCATCAGAACGATCGCGCCGGATGTGCGTCTGTTCGATTGGCGACAAGCAAACCGGCAGTTTTTCAATGCCCTTCAAGTTGAACGCAACGTGATGTTTTTGATTCTGACACTGATCATTTTGGTGGCGGCTCTGAACATCATTTCCAGCATGATCATGCTGGTCAAAGACAAACGTGGTGATATTGCCATTCTGCGGACGATGGGCGCGCCGCGAGCCATGATTTTACGGGTGTTCTTTATGGCCGGTGCCAGCATTGGTGTGATCGGGACCTTTGCCGGGGTGATTTTGGGTCTGGGGTTTTCCCTGAATATCGAAACCATTCGCCAAGGGATCGAACGGTTATTCGGAACCCAGTTGTTTGCGCCAGAGGTCTATTTTTTGTCCCAGCTTCCGGCGAAGGTCGACACCGGCGAAGTGATTACCATCGTCATCATGGCGCTGACATTGTCCTTTGCCGCCACGTTGTATCCGTCGTGGCGGGCGGCGCGAACAGACCCAGTGGAGGTGCTGCGCGGTGAATGACGCTGGCAATTCTACGGATGATCCCGTCCTGGTGTTGGACAACGTGACCCGGACGTTTCGCGAGGGCGGCAACCAGCTTGATGTATTGAACGGAGTCCAGGCGTCGGTCAAACCCGGTGAAATCGTCGCGCTTGTTGGCCCATCTGGGTCGGGCAAAACCACGTTGCTGCAAGTGGCTGGATTGTTGGACCGCCCCGATAAAGGGGACGTTTGGATCGGCGGCGCGGCGTGCGGGAAAATGACGGACCGCGAGCGCACCCAGACCCGGCGGCAGCGCATTGGGTTCGTGTATCAGTTTCATCATCTTCTGCCCGATTTTTCCGCCCTGGAAAATGTTGTGCTGCCTCAGCGGATCGCCGGACGGGGGATTTCTCAATCGGAAGCCCACGCCAAAGATTTGCTTGGGCGCTTAGGGTTGGAGGAACGCCTGAACCATCGCCCAGGAAAACTTTCGGGCGGGGAACGCCAACGAGTCGCCATCGCCCGGGGAGTGGCCAACAACCCCGATGTTCTACTGGGCGACGAGCCCACAGGAAATTTGGATCAGCGCACGGCCGATACTGTGTTTCAGGCCCTGTTGGATCTGGTACGGGAGCATAACGTTTCTGCTCTGATCGCTACTCACAACGCTGAACTGGCCCAACGCATGGACCGTACTTTGGTGGTGCATGACGGGAAATTAATCCCGGAATAGTCCACAGGGATTTTTCGACGTTCTGTGGCCGTTCCCGCCGGTCCGGGGGTCACTTCGTGCGACACTCCGCTCCATGGGCCACGCCGATTTCATTCACCTCAGGGTGCATTCCGCTTATTCCCTGGCCGAAGGCGCGATCCACGTGGCCGAGGCCGTGACCCTGGCCAAACACCATCGCATGCCGGCGTTGGGGATTACCGACACCGGCAACATGTTTGGGGCCCTGGAATTCTCCATCGCCGGGGCAGGGGCGGGAATTCAGCCCATCCCTGGATGCGCCATCGGTTTGGCCCGGCCGGAGGACCCACCGCCCGGCGCCCTTCAAATCCCGCCACCGGACCGCATCGCTCTGCTGGCCCAAGACGATGTGGGCTACGGCAATCTGATGGCCCTGACGAGCCAGGGCTATCTGCAAACAGATCCCGGCCAGGCCGCCCATGTGACGTGGGACTATTTGGCGGAACATTCCCAGGGCCTGCTGGCAATGACGGGCGGATTGGCTGGCCCGGTGGGACGGTTGCTGGCGGATGGCCAAGATGACCACGCCAAGCAAGCCCTGGTCAGATTAGCCGAAATGTTCCCGGGCAGACTTTATGTGGAGCTTCAACGGCACGGCCTGGAGGTCGAAGGGCGAATTGAGCCAGCGCTGCTGGAAATGGCTTACGCCAACGCTCTTCCCCTGGTCGCCACCAACGACGTGTTTTTCGCCACCGAAGATATGTTCGAAGCCCACGACGCTTTGTTGTGCATTGCCGACGGTGCCTACGTTTCCCAATCTGATCGCCGTCGGGTCACCCCCGAACACCGGTTCAAATCACCCCAAGAAATGCGGGCGCTGTTTGCCGATGTGCCAGAGGCCGCCGACAACACCCTAGTGATTGCCCAGCGGTGTGCGTTTCGCCCGCCTCAGCGGGATCCAATTCTGCCCAGCTATTCCATCGATTCTGGCCGTAGTGAAGAGGATGAATTGCGCACCTTGTCGGAACAAGGATTGCTGGCCCATTTAACGGCGCGGTCGATTTCTGACCAAGCACCCTACATGGAACAATTGGATCACGAGATCGAAGTCATCACCAACATGGGGTTTGCCGGGTATTTCTTGATCGTCGCAGATTTCATTCGGTTCGCCCGGCGCCAAGGCATTCCGGTGGGCCCTGGTCGTGGCTCCGGTGCCGGGTCCGTCGTCGCCTGGGGGCTGGGGATCACCGATCTTGATCCTTTGGAATTCGGCTTGTTGTTCGAACGCTTCCTGAACCCCCATCGGGTTTCCATGCCCGATTTCGACATCGATTTTTGCCAGGAACGCCGGGATGAAGTGATCCTGTACGTCCAGAACATGTATGGGGCGGACCGAGTCGCCCAGATCATCACATTTGGATCCCTGCAAGCCCGGGCGGTGTTGCGGGACGTGGGCAGGGTTTTGGAAATGCCCTATGGCCACGTGGATCGCATTTGCAAAATGGTCCCGAACAATCCCGCCAACCCGACCACCTTGGCCGAAGCGGTGAAATCCGAAGATGGCCTGCGCGAAGAACGGGATACCGACGAAACCGTTGCCAAGATGCTGGATATTGGCGGCAAGCTCGAAGGTCTGTACCGCCATGCGTCGACCCATGCGGCGGGGGTGGTGATCAGCGATCGGCCGTTGACGGAATTGGTGCCCTTGTATCGCGACCCCCGATCGGAAATGCCGGTGACGCAATTTTCCATGAAATTTGTGGAAAAGGCAGGGTTGGTGAAATTCGACTTCCTGGGCCTGAAGACTCTGACTGTGATCGACAAGGCCATGAAGCTGTTGGAAAAGCGGGGGGTGTCCGTGGATTTGGGCGCCATTCCTCTGGATGACGAAAAGACTTTTGCCATGCTGGGGCGGGCCGAAACCGTTGGGGTATTCCAATTGGAAAGCGGTGGCATGCGCGATTTGACCCGCGACGTGGTGCCCACAGGCATTGAAGATTTAATCGCCATCGTCGCCTTGTTCCGCCCCGGACCCATGGAAAATATCCCCAAATATGTCGCCGCGAAGCATGGCCGCGAAGCACCGGAGCAATTGCACGAATTAATCGACCCGGTGGTCGCCGACACTTACGGGGTCATCATCTATCAGGAACAGGTGATGCAGATCGCCCAGGTGTTCGCGGGCTATGACATGGGCGAGGCAGATTTGCTGCGCCGGGCCATGGGCAAAAAAATTCAGGCGGAAATGGATGCCCAACGCCAGCGGTTTTTAGAGGGGGCAAAGGCCAACGGGGTATCGGCAGAACGCGCCAATCATGTTTTCGATTTGGTGAATAAATTCGCCGGCTATGGCTTCAACAAGGCTCATTCGTCCGGCTATGCCCTGATCGCCTACCAAACCGCCTACCTAAAAGCCCATTTCCCGGTGGAATTCTTGGCGGCTTCCATGACCGTGGACAGCGGCAATACCGACAAGCTTTCGGTCTTCAAGGAAGAAGCCAAACGGTTGGGCATTGATGTCATCCCGCCGGATATCAATTCGTCCGGGGTGGCTTTCACCGTTGATATGGACCAAGGGGCCATTCGCTATGCCTTGGGGGCCGTGAAGAACGTGGGGGCCCAGGCCATGGAAAGCGTGGTGGCGGAACGAGAAGCCAATGGCCCGTTCGAAAGTTTGGCGGACTTTGCCGGGCGTATCGATCCCAAGGCCGCCAATCGCCGCCAACTGGAAAATCTTGCGGCGGCCGGGGCCTTCGATGGGTTGGAGCCCAACCGCGCCCAAGCCTTTGCCTCTGTCCAGCCCATCGGCGCGTTTGCCGCTGCGGCGTCGCACGAACGGGAAGCCGGGCAATCCAGTCTTTTCGGCGGGGAGTCCGGCACCGATGGCCGGGAATTGGTGGTGGCACCGGTAAAACCGTGGTCCCAGGTGAAAGTGCTGAATAACGAACGCGATGCGGTTGGCTTCTTTTTGTCGGCCCATCCCCTGGAAGCCTATGAAGCGGTGTTGGCGGACGCCGGGGTCATTCCCTCCAACCAATTGGAGGAACGCGCTGGCGCGACGGGCGGCATGTTTGTGTTGGCAGGGACCGTTGAACGCAAAATTGAACGCCGATCCGCCCGTGGCAACCGATACGCCCATATTGGCCTGTCAGACCCCAGCGGCGGGTTCGACGTCACGGTGTTTTCCGAGCTTTTGGAGTCCGCTGGGGCGTTATTGGAGCCGGGGTCCTTGGTCGTGGTAGGGGTGGAAGCCAAAATCGAGGAAGAAAGCCTGCGGGTCACGGCCCAATCTATCCGCTCGGTCAATGAAATCGCCGGTCGTTCCATCACCAAGATGGAGATCAGTGTTGATGGAGTCAAAGGTTTGAAGGCCTTAGGCGTCGCTTTGGGCCCGCCAAACGGTGGCCACGCCGAAGTCTCGGTCATCGTTTCTGACCGCGCCGTTGGGGGTGATGTGGAGATCGCTTTGCCGGGTCGATATTCCATAGTGCCAGAGGTCGAGGAGGCTTTGGCCCAAACCCCTGGTGTGAAGGGGTTGCGCGGCACCTAAATTTGGCCAACCGTGGGGTTGCGGGAATTGCTCAAGGCGGGTATTGAACCTGAAGGTTTCGGCATTGGGCCGGGCCTTACACACAACTTGTACTCACACGTGGGAGTACGGCAAGTCGGGGTTTCCGACGGCCGATCCGGTGCCAGGCCATACGGTCTGTTCACAAATCCCACGGAGGTCTAACCGGAGAAAGAAGCGCTATGAGTCTACCTACATTCACGATGCGTCAGCTGCTGGAAGCAGGCGTCCATTTCGGCCACCGGACTTACCGTTGGAACCCGAAAATGGATGAATTCATTTTTGGCACGCGCAACGGCATTCACATCATTGATTTGCAGCAATCGGTTCCGCTGTTGCATCACGCCCTTGGGGTGGTGCGGGACGTGGTCGCGGGTGGCGGCAGGGTGCTGTTCGTCGGTACCAAGCGCCAGGCAGCAGAGCCAATTGCCGCGGCGGCAAAGCGGTGCGGGCAATATTATGTGGATCACCGCTGGCTTGGCGGGATGATGACCAATTGGCAAACCATGTCGGTGTCCATCCGTCGTTTGAAGGCCCTGGATGAACAGCTGACCCAGGAAAAAGATTTGGGAATCACCAAGAAAGAGCGCCTTAAATTGGAGCGTGAGCGCTTCAAATTGGAGCGTTCCTTAGGTGGGATCAAGGAAATGGGCGGACTGCCCAGCCTGCTGTTCGTGGTGGACACCAACAAAGAAGAAATCGCGATCCAGGAAGCCCGCAAGCTGAAGATCCCGGTGGTCGCAGTTTTGGACACCAACAGCGATCCGAAGGGCATCGATCACCCCATTCCGGGCAACGATGATGCTTCCCGTGCCATCAATTTGTATTGCGAGTTGATTGCCGGAGCCGTGGTCGCAGGATTGCGGGAAGAAAAAGCGACGGAAGGTGATCTTGGGGACTCGGTCGAAATGCCGGGCGATGCGCCAACTCCGGCACCGGCGCCTGAGCCCGCACCTGAGCCCGCACCGAAACCGGTGGCACCTGAGCAAGCCGCTGCACCGGCCACCGAGACTCCGAAAGCGCCGAAGGCGGAATAGTTATAATTTTTAATGGTTTACAACGATTTATTACTAACGAGGTTGAATTGTGGCTGAAATTACCGCGGCGCTAGTGAAAGAGCTGCGCGAGCGTACCGGCGCCGGCATGATGGACTGCAAGCGCGCCTTGGCTGAAACCGATGGGGACATCGAGGCAGCGGCCGATTGGCTGCGCACAAAGGGCTTGGCCGCTGCGGCCAAGAAATCCGGTCGCGTGGCCGCCGAAGGATTGGTGGCGGCGGTGGTTGATGGGACCAAGGGTGCTGTAGTCGAAGTCAATTCTGAAACCGATTTTGTGGCGCGGAATTCATCCTTCCAAGAGCTGGTGCTGGCAATTGCCGGGGTTGCTCTGGAAAATGATGGGGATTTCGACCGCATGTCCGCCGCACCGTTCCCCGGTGAAGAGCGCACGGTGGCGGAACAAGTGACCCACATGGTGGGCACAATCGGCGAAAATTTGCAGCTAAGACGATCTTTTGGTCTGTCTGTGGGCCAGGGCGTGGTGGTCAATTATGTCCATAACGCCGTTGTCCCGGGGGCCGGCTCAATTGCCGTACTGGTTGGGCTGGAATCGGCGGGGGATGCGGGGGCTCTGACAGCCCTGGCCAAGCAAATCGCTATGCACATCGCGGCGACCAACCCCAAGGCGATCTCAGCGGCCGATTTGGACCCTCAGGTTTTGGAAAAAGAGCGCAAAATTCTGTCGGATCAGGCCCGGGAATCAGGGAAGCCGGAGGAAATCATCGAAAAGATGGTGGAAGGCCGGATCCGCAAGTTCCAGTCGGAGGTTGTGCTGACCGAGCAGGTGTTCGTTATCGACAATGAAACCAAAATCTCCGCGGTATTGGAAAATGCCGGGAAGGATCTGGGTTCACCGGTTTCGGTGGCTGGGTTCGCGCGCTTTGAACTGGGCGAAGGCATTGAGAAAAAAGAAGAAGATTTCGCCGCCGAGGTGGCAGCCCAGACCCGTAAATAGCGGGAGCTGGATGGCCGACTGACATGGCACCGGACACCTCCTACCGCCGCATCCTTTTGAAACTATCTGGCGAAGCCTTGATGGGCGACGGCCACCATGGCATCGATTATGCCACCGTGGGTCGCCTGGCCGGGGAGGTCGCGGCCGTAAGCAAGACCGGGGTCGAGATTTGCCTGGTAATCGGTGGCGGCAACATCATCCGCGGGGCGTCCGCTGCAAAGGCCGGTATGGACCGGGCCAGCGCCGATTACATGGGCATGCTAGCCACGGTGATTAACGCCCTGGCCATGCAAAATTCGTTGGAAGTGGCCGGGGTGCAATCCCGGGTGCTGTCCGCGATCCCCATGTCCACGGTGTGCGAACCCTATATTCGCCGCCGAGCAATGCGCCATTTAGAGAAAAATAGGGTGGTGATTTTCGCCGGTGGCACTGGGAATCCGTTCTTCACGACCGATTCTGCCGCCGCCTTGCGGGCCGCGGAAATGGGCTGTGATGCGCTGTTCAAGGGCACCAACGTGGACGGCGTGTATTCTGCCGACCCAGCGAAGGACCCGAACGCCACAAGATATGATACGCTGACCTATATGCAGGTTCTGTCCGAGGATCTGAAAGTCATGGACGCATCAGCGGTTTCGATCGCCCGCGAAAATCGAATTCCGATTTTGGTTTATTCCCTTCATCAGCCCGGGGCCCTTGCCGATGTGTTGGCGGGGCGTGGCACCTGGACAACGATTGCCGAGGAGGCTTGAGCCCAATGGCTAGTTTTGATCTGGAAGATTTACGCCGCCGCATGGATGGGGCGCTGGAGGATTTGCACAAAGAATTCACGGGGCTGCGGACCGGCCGCGCCGCCATTAGCTTGCTTGAGCCGATCATAGTGGAGGCCTATGGGGCCGAAATGCCCATGCCTCAGGTTGGCACAGTCAGCGCCCCAGAACCCAGAATGCTTAGCGTTCAGGTCTGGGACAAGGGGTTGGTGCTGAGTGTGGAAAAAGCAATTCGTAACGCCAACTTGGGCCTTAACCCAATTGTGGACGGCCAGCTGGTTAGGGTGCCCATCCCAGAGCTGACCGAAGATCGCCGCAAAGACATGGTGAAAATCGCTCACAAATTTTCCGAAGAACACCGGGTCGCGGTACGCAACGTGCGCCGGGACGGCATGGACAAGCTAAAGGCCGACGAAAAGGGCGGGGAAATTTCGGAAGACAAGCACCGCGAGCTGGCCGACGCAGTGCAAAAGCTGACCGACGAAAAAGTCGGAGCCGTCGACGAGGCTCTGGCGGTCAAAGAACAAGAAATTATGCAGGTTTAGTATTGGGGCTGGCTTGCGAGGTCTTTTGAAGAAAATGGAAGCGGTCCAAGATCGGGAACCATCCGCACCGCCGCCACAGCACATCGCTATCATCATGGATGGCAATGGGCGCTGGGCGCGGTCCAGGGGATTGCCGCGGGCGGCAGGCCACGAACGGGGCGCAAAATCCGTGCGTACTGCGGTCCAGGCTTGCACTGATCTTGGTGTGCAATACCTGACCCTGTACGCTTTTTCGTCAGAAAATTGGAGTAGGCCGCGGTCAGAAGTCGATGATTTAATGGGCCTTTTACGGGTTTATCTAAAGCGCGAAGTTGCAGATTTGGATGGGCGAAATGTTCGGGTGCGATTTATTGGTCAACGTGAAGGGTTGGCTGATGACATCATCAAGTTGATCGTCAAG
This sequence comes from Alphaproteobacteria bacterium, assembly GCA_018658465.1. Classification (GTDB taxonomy): domain Bacteria; phylum Pseudomonadota; class Alphaproteobacteria; order UBA2966; family CAIVPW01; genus JABHVE01. The sequence continues at coordinate 7,720 of JABHVE010000124.1, read as the reverse complement.
GCAGAAGAGAGAACCCATAGCAACTCGGGGCTAGTGCTGGTGATTGCCCTGAATTACGGCAGCCACGCCGAAATTGTTCAAGCGGCCCAGCGCCTAGCCATCCGCGCCGTCGACGGCGACATCCAACCCTCGGACATCACCGAAGAATTGTTCGCGGCTGAACTGGAAACGGCTGAAATCCCCAATCCTGATCTGTTGATCCGCACTAGCGGTGAGCAGCGCCTAAGCAATTTCTTGCTGTGGCAATCCGCCTATACCGAGCTCATTTTTACCGATGTTTTTTGGCCCGATTTTTCCAGAAAATCCCTGGAAGAAGCCATTGCGGAATACCATCAACGAGAGCGGCGGTTTGGTGCCACCCGTGGCTGAAACAGGCCGAGTGCTTGGCCTTCGGGTCGTATCAGGTGTTGTTCTAGGCGTTGTCGGGATCGCTGCCGCCGTGGCCGGTGGATGGGCGTTCACCGGGTTGGCTGCCGTCGCCGGAATTGCCATGGCCTATGAATGGGATCGCCTGAACGGCGGCACCGGATTGGGGCCAATGGGCGTGATCCATGGTGCGGCTGTTGTTGTGGCGGCGATCCTTGTCACCCTTGGCCATGTGCCGGTGCCAGTCATGGTCATTTTGGCGGCAGGCGTCGTGACATTTGTAATGGCGGGTGATCGGGACACGCCAACATCCATGCACGCCGCTGGGGTGGTGTATGTGAGCCTGGCTCCCATTTCGATGATTTGGCTGCGCTCAGCTCCCGACGTTGGGCTGTTCGCCGTGCTGTGGATTTTTGCCGTCGTGTGGGCGACGGACACCGGAGCCTACTTCACCGGACGGGCTCTGGGCGGACCAAAACTGGCGCCGTCCATAAGCCCCGGAAAAACATGGTCTGGGTTTTTCGGCGGGACGGCTGCGGCAGGCCTGGTGGGGTGGTTCGCGGCGTCATTCATGGAGGGCACGGCGGTGGCCCAAATCATAGCCGCTAGCCTGGTTGTTTCCGTCGTCGGCCAAATTGGGGATCTGTTGATTTCAAAGGTCAAACGCGTTGTTGGGGTCAAGGACACCGGAACCTTTATTCCCGGACATGGCGGGGTTTTGGATCGCCTGGACAGCCTGTTGCCGACGGTGCCCCTGGTTGCCGTCGGCGTCTATGTCCTCCAACAGCGGGGTGTGGCATGGCTGTGACCGGCTCGGCCAAAGCCCCTGATCGCGATCAGCGGCGGGTTTCCGTGCTGGGGTCCACCGGGTCTGTAGGCCAAAACACCATTGAATTGATTTCGAAAGGCCAAAACCCCGGGCAAGGGTTTGTGGTGGAGGCGTTGACGGCACACACCAACGTCGCCCTGTTGGCTGAACAAGCCAAAGCCTTGTCGCCGAATTTCGTGGCAATTGGGGATGAAACCTTGCGCGACGATCTCACCGATGCCTTGGCCGGAACCGGGATCACCATTGGTGCCGGGGAGACTGCGTTAAGCGAAGCGGCGGCGCGGCCCGCGGATTGGGTGATGGCGGCAATCGTGGGTGCCGCCGGATTAAACCCGACGCTGGCTGCCATCCGCCAAGGCGCTACGGTGGCCCTGGCCAACAAAGAGGTGTTGGTGTGCGCGGGGGATTTGGTGATGCAGGAAGTGTCGGCTGCGGGCGGTGCTCTGCTACCGGTGGACTCCGAACACAATGCGATTTTCCAGGTCTTTGATTTCGATCACCCCGATACCGTGGAAAAAATCATCCTGACGGCGTCCGGTGGGCCGTTCCGCGATTTCGATTTGGCGCAAATGGCGTCGGTCACCCCTGCCCAAGCGGTGGCCCATCCCAATTGGGACATGGGGGCGAAGATCTCCATTGATTCAGCCACCATGATGAACAAGGGCTTGGAGCTGATCGAAGCCCACCATTTGTTCCGCATGGCCGAAGAAAAAATCGACATTCTGTTGCACCCTCAATCGGTGGTTCACAGCCTGGTTTCATACGTGGATGGATCGGTCTTGGCCCAATTGGGGGCCCCGGATATGCGCACCCCGATTTCAGTAACCCTGGCTTGGCCGGATCGGCTGGAATTCGGCGCACAAACCCTGGATTTGGCGGCCATCGGTACCCTGACCTTCGAGCCCCCGGATCAGGGGCGATTTCCGGCCCTGGGGCTTGCCCGCCAAGCCTTGCAAACCGGGGGGACGGCACCTACTATCCTTAACGCCGCCAACGAGGTCGCCGTGGTCGAATTCATGGCGGGGCGCATTGGGTTTCTGGATATTGCCCGTGTAGTGGAGGAAACCTTGACGCAAATACCGGTGGCGGCTCTCCGGTCCTTGGACGACGTTTTTGAAACTGATACGTCAGCGCGCCGTGTGGCAAAAATGGTGTCAGGGTCATGATGCTGCCTGATTTGTCAGGATTGATGGTAGTGGGGTTTCCGGGGTTTCATCGATGGCTGTGATCACATCCCTTGCGGCATTTATTGGCGTTCTGACCGTGCTGGTGTTTTTTCACGAGCTGGGCCATTACGGCGTGGCGCGATGGCGGGGCGTTGGCGTCGAAGTTTTCTCCATTGGCTTGGGTCGTGAAATCTTTGGCTGGACCGACAAATCCGGGACCCGTTGGAAAATCAGCTGGATCCCGGTTGGCGGCTACGTCAAATTTGTCGGCGACTTGGGTGTTGCCTCGGCCGGAGTAGAAGACCGGGAGTACACTCCCGAAGAACTGGCAGTCGCCTTCCACACCAAACCACTGGCCAGCCGTGCCGCCGTGGTGGCCGCCGGTCCCATCGCCAACTTCGTTTTGGCGATTTTGATTCTAGCCGGCATGTTTATGACTGTGGGTCAGCGGTTTACGCCACCGACCATTGGCTCGGTGGTTCCGGACACGGTGGCCGATGCCGCAGGATTCCAACAAGCCGACCGCATTCTTGCCATCGACAGCACGGCGATCGAAAAATTCGAAGACGTGTTGTTGCTGATCCGGTCCAGCCCTGGGCGCGAACTAAGATTTGTGGTGGAGCGCGCGGGGACGGAAGTGGTGCTGTTGGCCGCCCCGGATAGCAGAATGCAAGAAGTAGCTCCAGGGGTCGAAGAAGAAGTCGGGTTCTTAGGCGTGGGGTTTGGCCCCGTGGTGTTGGTCCGCCGCGGTCCAGGGACGGCCCTGTGGTACGCCACCAAAGAAACCTATTTCATCAGCAAACAGACCCTGATTTTCCTGGGGCGCATGGTCACCGGTTCCATGGCCGCCGACGGCGTCCGCGGCCCCATCGGCATTGCTCAGATGTCTGGCCAAGCCGCGCAATTTGGTTTGACCTCCATCTTCTTCTTTATCGCCGTGCTTTCCATTAGCTTGGGGCTGATCAATCTATTCCCCATTCCCATTCTTGATGGCGGTCATTTGCTGTTTTACGCATACGAATTTGTGCGCGGGAAACCGCTGGGACCAAAGGCCCAGGACATAGGGTTCCGAATTGGATTGACCATGGTGTTGATGTTAATGGTTTTTGCCACTTGGCAAGATCTGGGCCGGCTAAATTTGGCCGAACGACTGAGTGGGCTGTTTTAATGGGCTGGGTTTTGACCATGGGGACAAGGCGAAATTGGACCCAAGTTTTTGCCGCCGCGATGGTTGGGGCGTTGCTTGGCCTGTGCATTGCACCCATCGGAAATGCCTGGGCCCAAGGCGCACCGATCGTTCAAGAAATCAGGGTTGAAGGCAATCAGCGGGTCGAGCCGGAAACGGTGTTGTCCTATATGTCCCTGGCTGTTGGCGATCCGATGGCGGCCGCCAATATCGATGACTCCCTGAAGGCGCTTTTCGCCACGGGGTTGTTCGCCGACGTTGTCATCGGCCAAGACGGTGGCGCCTTGATCGTTCGCGTGGTCGAAAACCCGGTGATCAACCGCATTGCATTCGAGGGCAACCGGCAATTATCGGACGAGGCGCTGACCGCTGAATTACAATTGCGCCCCCGCGTAGTGTTTACCCGCAGCCGGGTGCAATCCGATGTTCAGCGCTTGATTCAAATTTATCAACGCAGCGGCCGGTTTGCTATTCGCATCGAGCCAAAGGTCATCCAGCTTGAACAAAACCGCGTGGATTTGGTGTTCGAAGTCACCGAGGGACCGCTGACTGGAGTTCGTCGCATCCGGTTTATCGGGAACCGGCAGTTTTCGGATTCTGACCTGCGCGGGGTGATTGTCACCACGGAAACCCGGTTCTGGAAATTCATTACGACCAACGACAATTACGATCCCGATCGCATGGCCTTTGATCAAGAACTGCTTCGGCAGTTCTATGCCACCCATGGGTATGCAGATTTCCGTGTGGTGTCGGCGGTCGCGCAGCTCACACCGGATGGCCAAGATTTCTTCATCACCTTCACCATAGAGGAAGGGGCTGAATACCAGTTTGGCGAAATCGCTGTTGAGTCTCAAATTGGCGATTTGGATACGACGGCCCTGAGAGAATTGGTCCAAGGCACCCCGGGGGAAGTTTTCAACGCCTCATTGATCGAAGATTCAATTCTAGATCTTACATTTGAGGTCGGCACCGTCGGGTTCGCATTCGTTGATATTCGCCCACAGTTTTCCCGGGACCGCGAGGCCCGCACCATCGATGTCAAATACATCATCGGCGAAGGGCCCAGGGTTTATGTGGATCGCATCAACATCCAGGGAAATGTTAGAACCTTGGATGAAGTCATTCGCCGGGAATTCCGCATTTCGGAAGGCGATGCCTTTAATACCGCCAAGGTTCAGCGATCGATCCAGCGGGTACGGGGATTGGGATTCTTTGACGATGTGGCTGTGGCCCAGCGGCCGGCCGACGCGGCCGCCGGCGGTGTGGGCCAACTGACCAATGATCGCATTATCCTGGATATGGCAGTCCGGGAAAAATCAACGGGATCTTTAGGGTTCGGTTTTGGCTTTTCCACCACCGACCAATTTTTGGCGGACATCAGTGTCAACGAAGCCAATTTGTTGGGCCGTGGCCAGGATATTAGCCTGGCGTTGACCGTGGCATCACGCCGCCAGCAGATCGATTTATCCTTCACCGAACCCTACTTCTTGAACCGCAATATCGCTGCTGGTTTTGACATATTTACGATCCGCAATGATTTACAAGATCAGTCATCGTTTAGCGAAAGCAGCCGTGGATTTTCATTGCGGGCAGGACTGCCCCTGGCCGAACGTCTGTCCATGAGTTTCAGTTACACTCTGCGTCGGGATACGGTGAAGGATATTGGCGTCGACGCATCGTCGTTTGTCCGTCAACAAGAAGGGTCGCGGACAATTTCCGCCGTGGGCTACGCGGTGTTGTTGGACCGCCGGGACGATAGCTTTTTCCCGACCGAGGGGTACTCGGTGCGGGTTTCCCAGGAATTCGCGGGGCTTGGCGGGACGGTTCGGTATTTGCGGACGACCGCCCAATATCAAACCCATTACCCGCTAGAGAACGATTGGATTGCCAGCTTCCTGGCGGAAGGCGGAGTCATCACCGGGTTCGGGCGCACCCTAAATATTTCCGACCGGTTCTTTGTTGGTGGCAACAATTTCCGGGGCTTCGGCGTGGCCGGTATCGGCCCCAGGGATGCCGACACCAAGGACGCCCTGGGCGGCAAAGTATTTTATCTTGGGACCGCCGAAGTGAGCTTTCCCATGCCCTTTTTCCCGGAAGATTTAGAAATGCGGGCGAGCATGTTTGTGGATGCCGGAGGGTTGGCGAAACCGGGAGTGTCCGGGGACAATTTGTTGGCGGGTACCAGCTTGCGAGCCACATACGGGGTTGGGCTTCTTTGGTTGTCACCGATTGGCCCCCTCCGCCTTGACTTCGCTGCTTCGGCGTTGAAAGAAAGTTATGACATAACTGAAGGGATGCGGTTTAGCTTTGGCGGGCGCTTCTAAGAAATCCATGGCAAAAAGGACAAGCCAAATGACGTTGCGAACATTCATCCAGGTCGCCGTACTTGCGGCCATCGGGACCTTTGGAAACACCGCTGCTTTGGCTCAGGATCCACCGGGGCCTCTTCAAGCGGCGACAATTGGGATTATCGACTCTCAGTTCGTGATGAACAATTCGTTGGCGGCTCAGGATATTCGCACCCAGGTCGAATTGATCCGGGATATTTACGCCGATGAAATCAGCCAACTTGAAGACGAGTTGCGAGCGCAAGAAGCCGAGCTAACACGCCAGCGGGCAATTCTCGCCCAGGACGCTTTTGACGAACGGCTCAGGGTGTTCGAAGGTGAGGTGGATCGGGTTCAGCGTTTGGTCGAAAATCGTAACGATCAATTGGACCGCGCGTTCAGCGAAGCGATGGGCAAGGTCAGAGACGCTCTGTTAGAGGTGGTGGTTGAATCCGCCGGTATTCGCGGCTTCAACATGATCTTGGAGCAAACAGATATTTTGTGGGCAGTCGTCGCCTTGGATATCACCGACGACGTGTTGGCACGTCTGAACGAAATTCTTCCCAATGTCCAAGTGCCGGTCCCGATCGACTAATGATGGCCGATCCCAGGTTTTTCGCGGTGGCCGGCCCGTTGTCTGTCGGTGCACTTGCAGAACGCACAGGGGCGACAGTGGATGGTGACGCTTCAACGGTCATTCGCGGTGCGGCGCCATTAGACACTGCGGGGCCAGATGACGTCAGCCTGTTCGATAATCCAAAATTTAGGGAAGCGTTTGGCCAATGCCAGGCCGGGTCCGTTGTGGTTCATCCAAAGGATCGTGAATTTGCCCCGGACGGTATGGCCTTGTTGATTAGCGAAACCCCTCACAAAGCCTATGCCCTTGCGGTTCAGGCGTTATACCCCGAACCGGAAATATCCCCCGGTGTGTCCGAGGGCGCCCATGTGAGCGCCGAGGCGAAGTTGGGCGACGGCTGCGGTGTTGCCGACGGCGCGGTTATTGGCGCCAATGCGGAATTGGGCGCGGGCTGCACCATCGGCTCTAACGCCGTCGTGGGGGAAGGCGTGATTTTGGGCGAGGGTTGCCGCGTGGGCGCAGGGGCAACCCTTAGCCACTGCATTGTTGGCGCGCGGGTCAATATCTATCCCGGTGTGTGCATCGGCCAGGATGGCTTTGGCTTCGCACCGGATGCCGAAGGCCACGTGAAGGTCCCGCAAATTGGCCGGGTGATTATCGGCGATGACTGCGAAATTGGTGCCAATACCGCAATTGATCGAGGCTCCAATGCCGACACAAAAATTGGCCCCAATTGTTGGATCGACAACCTTGTGCACATTGGTCACAACGTTCGCCTGGGCAAAGGTGTTATCGTCGCTGGTCTTTGTGGAATTGCCGGAAGCACTGTGATCGAAGACTTCGTGGCTATGGGGGGGCAGGTCGGAATTTCGGGACATTTGCGCATTGGTACGGGCGCCCAGATCGCCGGAGGATCCGGGGTGATTCGCGATATTCCCGCCGGCGAAACCTGGGGGGGGTATCCCGCCGTTCCCATTCGTCAGTGGCATCGGCAAAGCGCAGTGCTGGCGCGTGAGGCCAAATCATCAAATCAGGAATCCGGAAAGAGCTAGGACTTGTCATGACCGAAGTATCAGAGTCACCAGACCCAGTAACCATCGATGTGGAGCAGATCATGGAAATGATCCCCCATCGATATCCCATGCTGTTGATCGACAAAGTGGTGGACATGGTCAGCGGTGCCTCGGCGACTGGCATCAAAAATGTCACCATCAACGAGCAGGTGTTCACGGGACATTTTCCTGCTACACCGGTTTTTCCTGGTGTGAT
>JABHVE010000148.1 GCA_018658465.1 Alphaproteobacteria bacterium | reverse complement strand
GGGCGGGCGTGGCCCTGGATTTATCCCAAACGGTCTTAGACATCCCGGTAAAGGCGTGGGCCAAGCCCGCGGGCATGGCCGCCACCGGCACCTTCGATTTGATCCGCACGGAATCCGGCGCTTTCGAGGTGCCAACATTTTCGATCGAAGCCCCGACCCTGGCCGCCGCTGGTGCGCTGATTTATGACCCAGCCGTGGGCACCACCGGCACCGCCGTGGTCAACCAAATTCCATTCGGGTTTTCCTGGGCCCCGGGCATCGCCGAAGTTGGCGGGCCGACGAATTCCCGCCTCGCCCTGAACGCGAACCTTGATGACGCCGCCCGCGATGCTCTTGGGGTCTCCACCGGAGCTTGGCTGACGGGCCCCGTAGCCGCCGCTGCCGAGGTGCAAACCGTGGACGGCTTGGCTACAGCCATGGTGGTCAGTCTCAATCTTCAAGAGGCTGCCATGGGGGTTGCCGGCCTGTCGTGGTCCAAACCTCCCGGCATCGATGGCGTGGCCCAATTGACCATGGGGCCGGATGCTGCGGGGACATTTCAGGTCAGATCCTTTGCGGTGTCGGCCGAAGGCCTGGCGGCATCAGGATCGCTGCAATTGACCCCGGATGGGGCCTTGCAGCAGGTGAACATTGCCCGCCTAGTGTTGGACGAAAACAATCTGGCCGCCACGGTCAGCCCTGGCGAAAACGGCACGCTGTTGCTGGCGATCAAAGGAGAGAGCTTTGATTTGCGGCCGTTTATGGACCGGCTTTTCGACCCCTTGGACGGGTTGGACAACACACTGGATATTACGGTCGATTTTAGCCGGGTCATCGTAGGCGATAGGCAAATCGTCTCGAACGTCCAAGGGGTGATTGGCCTGAGTGCCGGACGGGTACGCTCTGCCGATGCCGTGGGGCTGTTGGCCAACGGCGCACCCATGACCGTCAAGCTGTCCGATCTGGCGGGGGAACAGAACATCGTGATCACGTCTCCCGATGCCGGAGGGTTCCTCAGCACGTTTGACCTTTTTCATGGGGCAGCAGGGGGCAATCTGACCCTGGCCGCCCGGGTGGACCATGATGTGCCCGGCGCGCCCATGGTGGGTGTTGCCACCGTGGACGAATTCCGCCTGATCGACGCACCGGCCATGGCGCAATTCCTCTCCGTTGCTTCGTTGACCGGCCTTGGCGATCTGCTCCAAGGGGCGGGCATCCAATTTGTCGGCTTCGAGGCGCCCTTTACCGCCGAAGGCGGGGTCGTCACCTTGGGCCAATCCCGGGCCTGGGGGCCGGCCCTGGGGATCTCCGTAGAGGGACAATTCAGCCGGTCGCGAGATTTGATCGCCCTGCAAGGAACCTTGGTCCCTGCCTACACCATCAATTCAGTGTTGGGGGCGATCCCGTTGTTGGGGGATTTGATCATCGGCGAGGGGGTTTTTGCTCTGAATTATCAGGTCACCGAGACCATGTCGGCGCCGGTGGTCACCGTCAATCCGCTGTCCGCTTTGACCCCCGGGTTCCTGCGCGAAATCATCTTCGGATTTGGCGGCGGCGGCCAAGACGTGCCAGACGCTCCCGGTGAAGCGGACCCCCCGGAAGAAGAAGTCGAGGAAGTGGAAGAAGAGCCGCTGGAGCCTCCAGCGGGGAACTAGTCTCTTTTGTTGACGTTCAGATTCACGTGGTCGAAAGATCGACCACGATCTGCACTTAATTTTGCCGTTCAGATTCACGTGGGCCAGAGCCCACGATCTGCACTAAAATTTGACGTTCAGATTCACGTGGTCGAAAGATCGACCACGATCTGCACTAGATTATCCCTAACGCATGACGTTTTTTGCCGACGGATAATTTGACCTGGCCGTCAGAATTCAAATCATCCCCTGTGACGGCCTGAGACTCGTCGCCGACCACAACGTCGTTAATCCGCACGCCGCCGCCGCGAATGAGCTTACGCGCCTCGCCGTTGGATTTCGCAAATCCTGATGCCACAACGACTTCGAATGCCGGAATGCCTGCCGCCAGTTTTTCGTTGTCCAAGTGGAACGTTGGCAGGCCGTCTGCCGCTGCGCCATAGGCGAAGGTCTTTTGGGCTGTGCCTTCGGCGGCACTGGCGGCGTCAGCCCCATGGCAAAGGGTGGTGGCTTGGGTGGCCAAAATCACCTTGGCGGCGTTGACCTCTGATCCCTCCAAGGACTCTAACCGGGCGATCTCGTCCAGGGGCAAATCGGTGAAAAGCCGTAAAAACCGCCCCACATCGGCGTCGTCGACGCTGCGCCAGAACTGCCAATAGTCGTATGGGGTGACTTGGCCAGCATCCAGCCATACGGCCCCGGACGCGGTCTTGCCCATCTTCGCCCCGGACGATGTGGTGATCAGGGGCGAGGTCAGGCCGTACAGGGTTTTGCTGTCCAGGCGTCGGGCCAGATCAATACCGCTGACGATATTGCCCCATTGGTCCGAGCCACCGAGTTGCAACACGCAATCCATGCGGCGGCTGAGCTCCAAAAAGTCATAGGCCTGGAGCACCATGTAATTGAATTCCAAAAAAGACAGATTCTGCTGGCGATCCAGGCGCAGCTTGACGCTTTCGAACCCCATCATCCGGTTCACCGACATGTGGGACCCGTATTCCCGCAAAAACGGGATGTATTCCAAATCGTCCAGCCAGTCGGCGTTGTTGACCATCACGGCGTCAGATGGCCCGTTGCCAAACTTCAGGAAATTGGAGAACACCTTCTTGATCCCGGCCATATTGGCGGCGATGCCGTCGTCGTCCAGCAATTGCCGGGTTTCATCCCGACCAGAGGGATCGCCGATTTTGGTGGTGCCGCCGCCCATCAAGACGATGGGCTTGTGGCCGCACTGCTGCATGTGGCGCAGCATCATGATCTGCACCAAGCTACCCACATGGAGGCTGGGAGCGGTGCAATCAAAGCCGATATATCCGGTCACCGGCCCGCCAGCCGTCAGCGCCGCAAGACCATCGCGGTCGGTAATCTGATGGATGAACTGGCGGTCTTCCAGCACTCCATTAAGGTCTGAATTCTGGGTGTTCATAGTTGGCGCGCTTGATCTAAGAAAAAAGATTAGCCTAAAAGCATAACCGCTTATTTTGACTTAACTTTTGCCTTTTTTGTATCCGGCAGTTTGGAGCCGATATAGGAATCGATGACCTTGCCTAGATTGTCCAACTTGCCTTCAAAGAAATGCCCGGCGCCTGGAATCGTGCGGTATTCTATGCCGGGGCCGCGCTGGGCAATCAAGCGGTTGGCAAGTTTACCCACTTCTTCTTCTGGCACCACGTCGTCGGCGGTGCCTTGCAAGATCAGCCCAGAAGAAGGGCAGGGGGCAAGAAAGCTGAAATCGTAGATGTTGGCCGGCGGGGCAACCGAAATGAACGAATGAATTTCGGGGCGGCGCATCAGCAACTGCATGGAAATCCATGCGCCAAAGGAAAACCCGGTGACCCAGCAATTAGAGGCGCTGGGGTGAATAGACTGCAACCAATCCAGTACGGCGGCAGAATCCGCCAACTCCCCCTGGCCATTGTCAAAGGTTCCCTGGCTGCGCCCAACCCCGCGAAAATTGAACCGCAACACTGTAAACCCGCGGTCCACAAACGAATGGAAGATTTGGTACACCACCTTGTTGTTCATGGTGCCGCCAAACCGCGGATGCGGGTGCATGACCAAGGCAATGGGGGCATCGTCGTCTGGGGCGCGATGGTAGCGGGCTTCGATCCGGCCTTCGGGGCCGTTAATGACTATATCGGGCATACTCTCCAAACTTGGTTGTTGTGACCAAATAAATGCGCCCACATTGGGCTCGAATTGATCGGGTCAAATCGTCGAAATCAACCGTCCGGCCATTAAGACTTGGCCCGGATTTGTCGGCAAAGGTTCAATGAACCCGCCAAAAAAGCCGCACATCATAAACTTGACTAAATTAGTCAGGCATGGTTCTTTGTCGTGATTGCACGATGTTTGTTTTGCCGGGCCGCACAGATGATGGCCTCCTATACCACGGTTTCGCGCGGTGTGTTTTTGATTTGGGTCGAGCACAGGGCGTGAAAAGGCGAAAATTTGATTGGTTTGAATTTTTAGATGTTTGATTCGGTTCGCAGCGACATCCAGGCGATTTTTGATCGTGATCCGGCGGTAAAATCGGTGGCCGAGGTTTGGCTGGCCTATCCTGGATTTCACGCGGTTTTGGCCCACCGCCTAACCCACCGCTTGTGGCGTGCAAATTGGCGGCTGTTGGCGCGGTTTCTGTCACATTTCGCGCGGTTTTTGTCAGGGGTGGAAATCCATCCCGGGGCCCAAATCGGCCGGGGATTTTTCATCGACCATGGCACCGGCGTGGTCATCGGCGAGACCTCTGAAATCGGTGACAACGTGACGCTTTATCACGGGGTCACTTTGGGCGGCATCGCCCCGGCAGTGGATTCATCGGCCCAGATAGACCAAAAACGCCATCCAACCATTGGCGATAACGCCATTATTGGTTCAGGGGCACAGGTGTTGGGGCCCATCACGATTGGGGCGAATGCCCGGGTAGGGGCCAATGCTGTGGTCCTGCGGGATGTTCCCGAAGGCGCCACAGTGGTCGGCAATCCGGCCCGTATCGCCAAGGCCCGCCGTGGGGATGAGCCAAAGTTCGAGGCCTATGGCGCGGGATCCGGCGAAGTGAGCGATCCAGTGGCGCGGGTAATTGATGGCCTGTTGGACCAACTGGAATCCATGAAGGCCCAGGTGGCGGACCTTGAATCCCGCCAGTCGGACCAAGAAAAGCGCCTCTCGCCACCCTGGCAGGGCGACGAAAATGACCTAGATAAGAAATCGACCAAAGACTAATGGAGAAATCGAATGAAGTTGGGGACTAAAGGCCGCTACGCGGTCATGGCAATGGCCGATTTGGCCATTCAAAGCGGTGGCAAACCCGTGGCGTTGGCGGGGATTGCGGAACGTCAGGAAATCTCACTGTCCTATTTGGAGCAATTGTTCGGCAAATTGCGCCGCTCCAGCCTGGTCAAGAGCGTGCGCGGCCCAGGGGGAGGCTACGTTCTAGCCCGGGACGATGGGGACATTCGCGTGTCCGATATCGTCAT
>JABHVE010000147.1 GCA_018658465.1 Alphaproteobacteria bacterium | reverse complement strand
TGCGCGGTAAAATTCTAAATGTCGAACGGGCGCGGTTCGACCGGATGCTCAGCTCGGTGGAAATCGGCACGTTGATCACTGCCCTGGGCACCGGGATTGGTCCGGAATTCGATATCGAAAAAGCCCGCTATCACCGCATCATCATCGCCACCGATGCCGACGTGGATGGGGCCCATATCCGCACCTTGTTGCTGACATTTTTCTTTCGCCAAATGCGCCCGTTGATCGATGCGGGCTACATCTATATCGCCCAAGCACCCCTGTACAAAGCCACCCGCGGCAAGTCCGAAGTCTATTTAAAAGACGAAAAGGCCATGGAAAATTATCTCATCAAGGCCGGGCTGGACGACGCAGTGCTGTCCGTCCATGGGGGTGTGGAACACTCCGGCGCGGATTTGGCGGAATTGGTGGAACACGCCCGCATCGTTCGCAAATTGCTGGAAGGCGTGGCCCAACGGTATTCAACCGCTGTGGTGGAACAAACAGCCATCGCCGGTGCCCTGAATCCCGAAGCCCTGGCGGATCCCGAACAGGCCAAAGGCGCTGCGGACTATGTGGCCAAGCGGCTGGATCAATTGGCACCGGAAACGGAACGGGGCTGGCAGGGGGAGCCCACCCCGGATGGCGGCCTTAAATTCACCCGCACAGTGCGCGGTGTGAAAGAAGTGGAAGTCATTGATGGGCCTTTGATTGGTTCGGCCGAAGCCCGCAAGCTGGATGAACAAGCGGTGGAATTGCAAGCCACCTATTTGACGGCGGCGACCCTGCGGCGCAAATCCGACCAGACCCAAATTTCCTCCCCCACCCAATTGTTGGATGCGGTGTTCACCGTGGGCCGCAAGGGCTTGTCGATCCAACGGTACAAGGGTCTTGGGGAAATGAATGCCGATCAGCTGTGGGAAACCACGTTGGATCCCGACGCGCGGACTTTGTTGCAGGTCAAGGTCGCCCACGCCGATGAAGCCGACGAAGTGTTCACAACCCTGATGGGGGACGAAGTGGAACCGCGTCGGGAATTCATTGTTGAGCACGCTCTGGAAGTCGCCAACCTGGACACTTAGTTACTTACGTTCAGATTCACGCCACGCGAACCCGCGTGACGATCTGCACTTATTTCCCCACATTCAGATTCACGCCGCTGAGGTGAGAAAGTTGTCGCGCGAGCAGATCGTGACTGACAACTCGTCAGTCGCGTGAATCTGATCGGCAGAACTAAAGAATTTCTTTTAAACGCTGAACCATTTCATCCATGGGTGTGGCGTGGGTGAAATGGGCGATGTATTTGCCGTCGGGGCCCATGACGTAAATCACCGACGAATGCTCCATCAGATAAAATTCGGTGTCCTCCGGCTCGCTGACCCGCCCATAAAAAATCCGAAACACCGATGCGGCCTGGGCGATCTGTTCCGGGGTTCCGGTCATGGCCACCAGGCTGGGATGAAAATGTTTGCTGTATTCCGCCATGACCTCCACCGTGTCGCGGGCGGGGTCGATGGTGATCAGATAGGGCACGATGCCATCGGCAAGGGGTCCTAAATTATCCAGGGCCGCGGCGATGGTCTGCTGCACCACCGGGCAAATATCTGGGCAAAACGTGTAACCGAATGTCACCAATGAATAGTGCCCCAACAAGGCGTCTTGGGTGACGGGCTCATTGTGTTGGTCTGTCAGGGTAAAATCGCCACCGATCAGCGCCGTGGTGTTGTCGGCGGCGGTCTGGATCTTTTGCGAATCAAATTGGCCGGTGACGATCCCGCCGTAGATGGCGGCCACAAACGCCAAGGCCAGGGCCAGGATACTGAAAATAACTGTGCGGTTCATGTTCTCATCCGTGGGTTCCGAGCGTGGCGAATATACTCTGTTTTGCCGTTCAGATTCACGTGACGTGAAGAACGCCACGATCTGCACTCTGGTGCGATAAACTACCTCCATGGATGGCCTGCAAATCAATTTCCAAAGTCTGTCAGTCGCCCCGGAAGCTTTGTTGCTTTTGCTAGGGGCGCTGGTTCTTGATTTGGTGATGTCGGGGCGGGCGCGCCAGTGGGGAAATCTGGACCCAACCGTGTGGCTGATCGCCGCCACAGGGGTTTTGGAACATCGCCTGAACCGGGCCGATCGCAGCCCGGGCAAACGTCTTTTCCGCGGGACCGTGGTGGTGGTGATGTTGGTCGGCGGCGCCTGGGCCACCGGCTGGGGTTTTACCATGGTGGCGGAAATACTGCCGTTTGGCTGGGTGGTGTTTGCCGGCGTTCTGGCCGGGCTAATTGTGCAGCGCAGCCCCATCGACGAAGCCCGCACGGTGGGAAAAGCCATTGCCAGTGGGGGCCTTGGGCCCGCTCGTGCCCAGGCCGTTCTGATCTTGGGGCCGCGGGCCGCCAAGCTCGACGGCGCCGCCCTGGCCCGCAACACAGTGGCGTATTTGGCGGAGCAGTTGGCGGATGGCCTGGTGGGGTCGGTGTTCTGGTTTGTGCTGTTGGGTCTGCCGGGGGTGTTCGCCTATCGCGCCATCCGTATCGCCGGAGTCATGATGCCAGAGGACAATCGCCAATTCGAAGCCTTTGGCATGGTGGCAACGCGACTTAGCAATGTCGTGGTGATGTTGCCCGCAGTGTTGGCCGGTGTGTTGATCGCCGCTGCCGCCGTGTTTTCGCCGGGGGCGGTCCCCGCCCGCGCCTTAAAGGTCATGGGGGCAGATCGCCGCAAACACCCGTCGCCCCCATTGGGATGGTCGGTGGGATCCTTGGTGGGGGCCTTGGGCTTGGCAGTTGGGTCAGTGGGGGCCGTGGGATCAGGGGGACGCCGTGACGCCAGCCCGGCGGATATTTCCCGGGCGGTCTATGTGTATGGGATCACCGGGCTGTTGACCTTTGGCTTGGTGGCCGTCTTGGCACTCGCCCGGTTCATGGCGTGACACGTCTAACGGTTTTGGCGTTGGTGGCGGTGGCGGCCCTTGGTGCCTGGATCGCTGTGGGGATCACGGCGGCCGATGCTGGCGATCCAACCAAGCCTTGGCATACCGCGGATGGGTTTCAGAATTTGCCCGGGGCATTTAATCGCGATGTGCCATGGACCGCCTATTTGCGGTTCAGCATGGCGCGGTTCGGGGCCGACGAAGTCCCAGTGCTGCCCCCCGGCCATGTGTTGCCGGAACCCCAGGCGTTGGCCGATTTGGCGGCCATGAACGGGGCCGACAGCCTGACTTGGCTGGGTCACGCGACATTTCTGATCCGCCTGGATGGGGTGACGATTTTGACCGATCCGTTTTTGACCGACCGGGCATCGCCGTTCGATTTTGGTGGCCCCACCCGATATGCGCCGCCGGGGATCACCATCGAAAACCTGCCGCCCATCGACGTGATCGTCCTGTCCCACAGCCATTATGATTCGTTAGATATCCCGACATTAGAAGCCATGGCCAACAAACAGGACATCCAGGCCGTGGTGCCGTTGGGTCTGGGTGACATTTTCCGGGATCTGGGATTTGGCGTGGTGCACGAACTGGATTGGTTCGAAGCCGCCGAAGTGGATGGGTTGGAAATAACTGCGTTGCCGTCTCAGCATTGGTCCCGGCGCACGTTGTTCGATCAGAACAAAACCCTGTGGATGGGGGCGGCGATCCAAAGCACCGAGCTCAGTCTGTATTTTTCCGGGGATTCTGGGTACGGGCCGAACTTCGCCGATCTGGGGGGGCAATTCGGGCCCTTTGATTTCGGCATCATCGGCATCGGTGCCTATGCCCCGCGAGAGATGATGAAAGCCACCCACACCAACCCCGAAGAAGCCGTGGCATTGGCCGTGGATATGGCGGTGCGAACGGTGGTTGGCATGCATTGGGGGACAATTGCCTTGGGCACCGAGGCACCGTTCGAGGCCCCGGATCGGTTCCTGAAAGCCGCACAGACCTTAGGGTTCAGCCCAGAAAACGCCTGGATATTGGCCATCGGAGAGTCCCGCAGGATTCGGTAGGCCCTTATATCCCGCCGCCACCCCCAACCGTTACAAATATTAACGGAAGAAGGGGGAGCGCGCGTGACGCAAATGACCGACGAGGCCAGCACCATGCTTGGAATGGCGCGCCCAAATTGGAGCCGTCCAGGAACCGGCCGGGCTTCGGTTGGGGCCCCCGGGCGGGTACGCCTGTCGACCTTGGTGCTGATCCGTTGGGTCGCGGTTGCCGGGCAGCTCGCAGCGATATTGCTGCTGCATTTCATCATGGATTATCGCCTGTCGGTGCTTTACGCCCTGGGCGCTGTGGCGGCATCGGCCCTGCTGAACGTGGTCATCAGCACATCCCAGCCATTTTCGCGACGCCTGACGGACAACCAAGCCGCGCTGTTTTTGGCATACGACATTTTGCAGCTTGGCGCGTTGCTGTACCTGACCGGCGGCCTGCAAAATCCGTTTGCCCTGCTGTTCTTGGCACCGGTGACGGTGTCCGCCACGATTTTGAGCCTGCGGTCGACGATTTTGATCGTGCTCTTGGTGCTGGCGGCCACCGCCGTGCTGGCGGTGTTTCACTTGCCGCTGCCTTGGCCAGAGCCTGGGATCGATTTGCCCCAGCTTTATTTGTTCGGCCTGTGGGTCGGGGTGTCCATGGGGGTTATTTTTGTTTCCATTTACGTGTCGCGGATTACCGCCGAAGCCCGGCGCATGTCCGACGCCTTGACGGAATCCCAATTCGCCT
>JABHVE010000145.1 GCA_018658465.1 Alphaproteobacteria bacterium | reverse complement strand
TGAAGCCCACCATCGTCAATACCCTGTTCGCCGCGGCAATTTTTGTCGGTCTGGCCATGGGCCGAAATTTTGTTCAGGTGGTGATGGGGGCGGCGGTCAAACTCACCGACGAAGGCTGGCGAATATTGGCCATCAGATGGGGCGTGTTTTTCCTTGTTCTGGCCGTGCTGAACGAAATTGTCTGGCGGTCGGTTAGCACCGATGCCTGGGTCAATTTCAAAGTGTTCGGAATTTTGCCACTGACCTTGGTGTTCAGTTTTGCCCAGGTCCCAGTGTTGATGCGCTATGCCATCGAGGAACCGGGAGAGGTAGAAAAAAGCGAGGCTTCAGACTAATTGGTCGGGCCCAGGCAAATTTTGGCCAAAAAAAACCCGCCGTTCTGGCGGGTTGTTTTTTTGGAGCATCGCAAATGTTAGACGGAAATATCGACTTGATGGTCTCCTGAATCACCGCTTTGCCCAACCGTTACGCCCCCGCCGTCACCGGCAGGCGCATCCTCATCCGCATTCTCGCGGCCTTGGACTTCAGCCGACGTACCACCACCGCCACCGGAATCAGATTCCCCGGTTTTGCGGACGGCGCGCTCGTCGGCGTCGCTTTCATCTTGTCCAGGTTGAGACACCGTTTCCGTAGGCGGCACAATCGCCGACTGCGGCGGTGCAAACGAACCCGATGAGATTTCAACCATATTCATCTCCCCCACAAAATTTGTGGAATGGTTACCTGCGCTTTGTGGCGCTTTGAAACAACGCTTTTGCGCACGATTCCCGCACATGCGGGCCCCGCACCCTTATATTTGGGCAGTCCTCAAGCAGAGTCAAGGGCGATGTGCGGTTTCTGGCCGAAAGTGTTTATTGTTATCAATAGGTTAATGGGTGTGACCTGCCTGGACATCCGGTGACGTTGCCGGTGATCACTCTCGGTTGGTGGGCTTTACAGCGAACTTAGTCCCCGGGCAGGGCGTCCATGCGTAATTGGACCTGGGCAAAGGCATCCCCATTGGGATCAAGCAAGGCCATCAATTTGGTCCATTCGGCTCTGGCGGCGGTGGGATCCTCGGCCTCGGCATAGGCCACGCCGCTGTAAAACAGGGCCTCGGCGCTATCGGGTTCTAGCTCCAACGCCCGGCGAAAAATTGCTGCTGCCTCGGGCGGCACCGTGCCGTCTTCGGAGGCTGCCAGCATCAAGCCTGCCTGTTGGATCAACACCAACGGGTCATTCGGGGCCAGTGCAACGGCCTTCGCCACCGCCTGTTGGGCGTCGTCTAAACGGCCCAAAACCCGGTATGACTGGGACAGCCGCAGCCAACCTTCCAAGTCTTCCGGCTCTTCCACTAGGCGCGCCGCCAGCTGGGCAACCATGCCTTCGATCAACGCCATTTGCTCTTCGGCGGTCATGGCTTCCAACGGTGATTGGGGGGCGGCTTCGGGTGGCGGCGGCATCAGCTCAGCCAAATTCAGGCCCAATTGATCGGCTGCTTCCTGCAAAGTCTGGCGCAAAAATGGCCACCACGGGGCGTCCGCTGGGGTGTCGGCGGCCAAGGAAATCCAAACATCAAAAGCTTCTTGGGTGCGCTCGGATTGCGACAATGCCAAGCCCTGGTAAAACCGCGCGCCGGGATGGGTTGGGTCGGCTACCAAGGCGGCGTCGATGGCGGCTTGGGCCTCTTGGGTGATGAAACCACCGGCGATGTTGTACAGGCCTTCGACCATCTCCATTTGGGTGTCGGCGTCGGTCAAACCCAGGGCGATGGCGCGGCGAAACGCGCTGACCGATTGCTCGAAATCACCGGTAAAGGCATGGGCGCGGCCCAACAACATCCAACCTTCGCCGTCTTCCGGGTTGATCTCCAACATGGCGGTTTGTTCGGCGATGAAATCCAGAACTTCTTGGGGGATTGGGGCTTCTTGGATGATTGGCGCTCGATCAGCAAACGGTTGATCGTCGACCCCTGGCGCCCCCAACACCCAGTACAAGCCCACCGAAACTGCCGGCACCAAAATCGCCAACGCCACCGCCATCTGCCATTTCGGCATTTCTCCCGTGCGCCGGTACTGGGTTTCCGACACCCCCAAAATCCGCCGGTCAATTTCCAGGCGGGCGGAAGCTTCTTGTTCCTTGGTGACGACGCCCCGCTCCACATCTTCTTGCAGCTCGCGCAATTGATCGCGATAGACCTGCAAATCGTAATCCGCACGGGAAACCGGCGGTTTGCGCTTGCGCACCAAAGGCACGGCGATCACCAAAATCGCCAGCACGGCCATGATTACAAAGGGGAGCCAGCGCATATTTTTAAGCCTCAGTATCCAAAATTTCAGCCAACCGGCGTTGTTCTTCCTCGGTCAACGGCACGGCCTGGGCCACTTGGGCGGGTGTCGCGCGGTAGTATGTTCGCGCCGACCATCCGGCAAGCAATAATATCAAAATCGGCCCAAGCCAAAGCACAAGTGTCGCAGCCTTAAACGGGGGCTTCAGCAAAACCCAATCTCCATAGCGATTGACTAGGTATTGGATCGCTTCGTCGTTGGTGTCTCCGGCGGCAATCCGATCCCGCACGATGATGCGCAGGTCCCGCGCCAGGCCAGCATTCGAATCGTGGATGGATTGGTTTTGACAAACCAGGCAGCGGATTTGTTTGTGGACAGTCTGGGCGCGGGCTTCCAGCACCGGGTCTTCAAGGGGTGGATCGATAATTTCGGTCACCACTTGGGCGTGGGCGGCAACGCCAATTCCCACCATCAAGGCGATGATCGCAGCGGCCCAAGGGTGCACCAAATCCCGCATTATTCGGCCCCGTCGGCGACCATTAACGCTTGGAGCTCCCGCACCTTTGGCAAGATTTCGTTCTCCAGAGCAAAGCGGTCGATGGGGCCAATAAATTTCAGTTGGATTAGCCCTTCAGCGTCGATTACGAACGTTTCAGGAACCCCGTAAACGCCAAAATCCACCCCCACGCGGCCGTTCAGATCTGCGCCGATCGCCGTGTACGGATCGCCAAAATCTGCCAGCCATTGGGAGGCATTTTCCTGGGAGTCTTTATAATTTAGCCCGTACACGGGCACTTCGCCTGATGCGCCCACTTCCACCCACAACGGATGCTCGATCCGGCAAGGGACGCACCAAGACGCGAAAACATTGACGATGGATACCTGGCCCATCAGGTCGGCGCTGGACAATCCGTGGGGCGTGCCATCCACGCTCGGCAGATCAAATGTCGGTGCGGGTTGGCCAATCAACGCCGACGGGATTTCCTTTGGGTTTACGAACAGCAATCCCAGGGCAAGGGCGACGGCGACGACGGCGAACATCACCGGCGGCATATAGGTCATTGGCCGCATCGTCATTCGCCGGCCATTTGCGGTGCCGGGGCGGCGCCAGTGGCAGATTTTCTGCGTCTTGCCGGGGCGCCCACCCGGTGACGGCGGTCGGTCAACGAAATCACGCCCCCCAACACCATGACGCTGGCGCCAATCCACATCCAATGAACAAACGGCTTGAAGAAAAACCGCGTGGCCCAACCGCCAGTGCCATCGGCGTCGCCGATCACGGCATACAGATCACCAGCCCATGTGGCCTTTATGCCGGCCTCGGTGGTGGGCATGCCAGAGCTCACATAGGCGCGCTTTTCGGGCAGCAGATTGGTGAACGCCTCGCCGTCGCGGGATACCGAAAACAGCGCCCGCTCGGCCATGTAATTGGGCCCGGGGACGTCGCCGACACCTTGGAATGTCAATTCGTACCCCGCCACCGTAATCACTTCGCCTGGGCGCATAACTTGGATGGACTCGGTTTGCCAGGTCAGCATGATGGTGCCGCCTAGTAAGAAAAGGCCCAAGCCCGCGTGGGCCAAAGTCATGCCCCAAGCAGACCGGGGCAGGTGGATGGCTCGGCGCAACGAGTCAGCCAAGGGTGCGCGCAACAGCTTGATGCGCTCCGCCAACGAGGCAAAAGATCCGGCCACCAGCCAAGCCCCCAGAGCGATACCCAAGGTGCTGAGCCATGTCCCGCCGGACACAAATGCCCAGACCGCCAAAGCAATTCCGCCGGACAGAAAAAATGCCACCCGCAGACGCTGGAACGCCCCCATCAAATCGCCGCGCTTCCACGGCAGCATGGGTCCGAACACGGCCGCCGCCAACAACGGCGCCATGATTGGGAAGAACGTGGCTTCAAAAAATGGTGCACCCACGGACACCTTTTTGCCGGTGAACAAATCCAACAGCAATGGATACAAGGTTCCCAACAGAACGGTGGCGGTGGCCGTGGCCAGCAACAAATTGTTCAGGACCAAGGCACCTTCGCGGCTGATTGGCGCAAACACGCCGCCAGATTTCAACGCGGGTGCGCGCACGGCATACAGGATCAGCGAGCCGCCGATCACCAGCACCAAGAACCCCAGGATAAAGTACCCCCGTTCGGGATCTGTGGCGAAGGCATGCACCGATGTCAGAATGCCCGACCGCACAATAAAAGTGCCCAACAGGCTGAGGGAAAAGGTCAAAATCGCCAGCAAGATGGTCCACGATTTCAAGGTGTCCCGGCGCTCCACGACGATGGCGGAATGCAGCAAGGCAGTGCCCGCAAGCCACGGCATGAACGAGGCGTTTTCCACCGGGTCCCAAAACCAGAACCCGCCCCAGCCCAACTCGTAATATGCCCACCAGCTTCCCAGGACGATGCCGACGGTCAAAAACGTCCAGGCGGCGAGCGTCCAAGGGCGCACCCATCGGGCCCAGGCAGGGTCAACCCGGCCTTCGATCAAGGCGGCCACGGCGAACGAAAACGCCATGGAAAACCCCACATAGCCCAAATATAAAAATGGCGGATGAAATGCGAGGCCGGGGTCTTGCAACAGTGGGTTCAAGCCGTTGCCTTCGAACGGAGCCTCAAGAATCCTCTCAAACGGATTAGACGTCAAAAGAATGAAGCTTAGGAACCCCACACCGATCAACGCTTGAACCGCCAGCACCCGCGCCCGCAACCCCGGCGGCAGATTGGTACCGAACCATGCCACGGCAGCGCCAAACAGGGTCAGGATCAAAATCCACAGCAACAATGACCCCTCGTGGTTTCCCCAAACCCCGGTGATTTTGTACATCAGCGGTTTCAGGGTGTGAGAATTCTTGGCCACTGTCAGGACTGAAAAGTCCGAGACCACAAAGCTGTAAGTCAGGGCGGCGAAGGCAATGGCGACAAACGCGAATTGGGCATTTGCCGCGGGCCGGGCCACGGCGATCCACGCGGCGGATCGGGTTTGCGCGCCGATCAACGGGATCGTCCCCTGCACCACAGCCATCACAAGGGCGAGGATCAACGCGAAGTGTCCGAGCTCAGCAACCATAATCTGTCAAAAATCCCAGGCGCTAGTCGCCCTGCCATTGGCCGGCTGCCTTCAAGGCATCGACCACATCGGCGGGAATATAGGTTTCGTCGTGCTTCGCCAAAACTTCGGTGGCGACGAACACCCCGTCTGCCCCTAAGCGACCTTCGGCGACCACCCCTTGGCCTTCGCGGAACAGATCCGGCAAAATTCCGGTGAAGGTGACGGGAACGACGTTCACCAAATCGGTGACCACGAATTCCACGGTCAGGCCATCTTCGTTGCGTTTGACGCTGCCTTCTTCCACCAAGCCGCCTAAACGGAATCGTCGCTGGGGTGGGAATTCTTCAGATACCACCTCGCTGGGCCCATGGAAAAACACCAGATTGTCGCCTAAGGCCAGCAGCACAAGACCGGTGGCGACCCCCAAAGAGATCAACCCGGTGACCACAAAAATCATGCGTTGGCGTTTACGCGTCACTGGTGGCCTCCTCCGAATTGGCGGTCGCTGCCGCTGCTGCTTCACGGCGCATGGCCCGGCGCGGGTTAGCGGCCTCTAGGGCATCCAATATTTTTCTGTCGCGGCGCAGGGCGGTAAGGCTGGTCACCACCAAGCCGACCATGATGGCCGCGCTAAAGGCATAAGCGGGCCAAACAAACCAAGCATATCCGCCCATTTCAAAATAAGTCGCCAAAGCTTTGTCACCCTTTAGTTTTGCGGGCGCGGCTCCACCGCGGCCCTGTGTAATGCGGACGCGGTCTTACCCGCGCCCCAATTTAACCCTGGGCTTGCAGCAACCGCAGGGAACGAATTCGACGGGCGATGATTTCCTGGTGCATGCGCCAAATCAACACGGTGAAGTAAAATACCGTGTAGGCACCGATCATGATGAACATAGGCCGCAAGAACGGCCCTTCAATTGTCGAGCCTCCCGACACCAAAACGCTGGGGCCCTGGTGCAGTGTGTTCCACCACTCCACGGAAAAATGGATGATCGGCAAATTGACCGACCCCACCAAAGCCAGAATTGCGGCGGCCTTGCCCGCGCGCTCTGGGTCATCGATGGCGGCCCACAAGGCCATGTAGCCAAGATAGATGAAGAACAGCAGCAACATCGAAGTCAGGCGGGCATCCCATACCCAAAATGTTCCCCACATGGGCTGGCCCCACAGCATACCGGTTGCCAGTGCGGCGGCGGTCATCCCCGCGCCGATGGGGGCCGAAGCCTTGGCGGCAATGTCGGCCACCGGGTGACGCCAAATCAGGGCGACGGCGCTGGCAAAGGCCATGGTGCCGAAAATCATCATGGATAAATAGGCGCTGGGCACATGCACATACATGATGCGGACAGTTTCGCCCTGTTGGTAATCGGGGGGCGCCACCAAAAGCCCGTCATAGAGGCCCCAAGCCAGCAGTGCCGCGGTGATCGCGGCAAGCCAGGGCAAAAATGCGCCGCTGACGCGCATGAAGCGTCCGGGATTTGCAAGTGCGTGTAAATTGACCATAGGGCTATTTTATCGCGGATTTCTGCGCTTTTATCAACACGACATGGTGAGAATACGGGTTATTCCATATTCAGCCGCAAAGCCGCGGCTGATGCCCATGGGGCCAGGGCGATGGCTCCCAACAGCATGGCAGACAACAGCATGATGTGGGGCTGGGCACCCAAACCGTTGACGCCCTCATCCACCGCGATCACGCCAAAAATCAGAGTGGGGACATACAAAGGCAGCACCAGCAAGGACAGCAGCACACCGCCACGGCGCACGCCAACGGTCAGGGCTGCGCCAATACCGCCAATCAAGCTCAACACCGGGGTGCCCAACAACATGGTGCCGGTCAAAATCAAGAAACCCGCCGGGTCCATGTTCAACATCATGCCCATGAAGGGTGCGGCGATGGCCAGGGGCAACCCCGTGGTGATCCAATGGGCGGTGCACTTGGCCAGCACAATGATTTCCATGGGCACGGGGGCCAGGGCCAACAGCTCCAAACTGCCGTCTTCGTAATCGGCTTGGAACAGGCGATCGAGGGAAAGCATGGCGGCAAGCAACGCCGCCACCCACACCACGCCGGTAGCAATGCGTCCCAAAATTGCTTGTTCGGGGCCGACCCCCAAGGGAAACAGGGTGATGGTCAGCAGGAAGAACATCAGCGTCCAATAAATCCCGCTGCCTTGGCGCATGGCCAGGCGGATGTCTCGCCGAACAAGGTCCATGAATCCCGTCATGATGCCAGTACATCTGCTTGAGTGACGGTAAAGGGTTCAAGGTTCAGGGTATGGGTGGCGTCTAGGGTCAGATCGGTGTGGGTGGCGATGATCGCTGACCCGCCGCCGCCTTGGTGTTCGCTGATCACTTTCATCAGAGTGTCGATGGCATCGTCGTCCAAGGACACAGTCGGTTCGTCCAACAGCCACATGTTCGCCGTGCTCAAGGACAACCGGGCCAAATTCAGCCGCTTGCGCTGGCCTGCTGAAAGATAGGCACCGGGAAGGTCGGCAATGGCCCCCAGGCCCCAGCGGTCCAATGCGTCCGCCACCGGGGGCTCACCGTTGCCGCCAAGACGCCCCCAAAATTGCAGATTTTCGGTCACCGTGAACGCCGTTTTCACCGCATCCAGGTGCCCGGCATAGGTGATGCGGGCACGGTGGCCATCGGGATCATCCTCAACGGGTTGATCGTCCCACAGAAATCCCCCGGCGGCAGGGGCCTGGAACCCCGCCACTAGTCGTAAAAGGCTGGATTTTCCACAGCCATTTGGGCCGCGCAAAACCAGAACGCTTCCCGCCGCCACTTGGAATCCAAGTGCCTGGAAAACAAGGCGTCCGCCGCGCACACAGGTCAAATCTTTGCCGGTAAAATTCACCGGGGCACCCAAGCACGTTCGCAGCCTGTCCGTCACCCACTTGTTAGGAGGTCGGCCAACGCTTCATCAAATCGTGGCATTTCTTGGATTTTAACCCTGGCAGTATAATAAGAGCGGACCACAAAAATTTAGTGCGTGCCACCCAACCTTATCTTTGGAGCTCTCAGTGACCGATTTTCCAGACATTCGTCGAAAATTCGAAGTGGCGGGGACCGAATACATTTTTTTCAGTTTGCCCGCGGCCGAAGAAGTCTTGGGTGATCTATCCC
>JABHVE010000098.1 GCA_018658465.1 Alphaproteobacteria bacterium | reverse complement strand
TCAACCCCTTGGCCTCGGAGCCAATGGACGGCGCCACAAACGTCACATTTGCACCGGCTATTGCGGCAATGCGGGCTTTGGCCACTGCCATCCCGCCGCCGCCCACCACCAGGACGTCGCGGTTTTCGATCGTCAGCCAAATCGGTAATTGATCCATGAGCTCGAATCGCTATCGAAGCACTAATTCACGATCCAAATATGTTCAATTTTTTATATTATGTAAATAGTGGTGTGGAATATTTTCTTTCACATAACGAAGGTGTGATTAAGCCCAATTTGGCGCCGTGGCCAGGTCTGGGGATCACTCCTCTGAAATTCGCAACCCAGGCGGCAAAACGGTTTCCGGCCCCATACGGGCCTTGTTTACCTGTTTTTGGTTTAGCCCCTGGGCCCCGCCGAGGTCGGCCCCAGACAAATCCGTATCCAATAAATTGACCCCACTTAGATCGGTGCCGCTTAGATCCGCCCCTTTTAGGGACGCCCCGGCCAAATCCGTGCCCGCCAGTTGCGCGCCCCCCAATTGGGAAAAGCTTAAATCCACCCGGCGCATATTTGCGCTGGTCAGGTCGCCCTCGCGGATATCGGCCCCCGCCAAATTGGCCCCACGCAGGTCTGCCCCTTGGAGAATGGCCCCGTGCAGGTCGGAATCGGACAGGTCGACATTTCGCAAATGGGATCCTGCCAGCTCAACGCCCCGCAGCTGCGCACCGGACAAATCTTCCCCTTCTAAGGATGCCTTGGTGCCGGACCGCCCGCCGGAGCGAATCCATTCCAAATGATCGGCAATTTTTGACTGAAGCTCAGGATGCTGGGCCTCCACCGACTGTTCTTCAGGCACCGGTGGGGCAATTTCGTCCGCCCATTCGGGCTCGCTCACGTCTTCAGGCTCTGGCTCTGGCTCTGGCTCTGGCTCTGGCTCTGGTGCCTTTTTTTCGACGGGCTCTGGCGCCTTTTCTTTGACAGGCTCTGGTGGTTTTTCTTCGACGGGCTCTGGCGCTTTTTCTTCGACGGGCTCGGGTTCTGGTTCAAGGACAGGGCCGGATTCCGGCGCCTTTCTTATGACCAACTGCTCTGGTGTCAAAAACCCATACTCTTTGTCTGGATCAATGGGGGTTGCCTCCACAGTTGGAGCCGTCTTTTCCTCTTGTGCCGGAGGTGCGGGAGGTTTTGCGGGTGTTTTTGGCTTTGTCGGCTCCACCACACGCCGCCGTTCCGGCCCGGGGCGCGCGCCGCCCATCCGTCCACGGCGATCAGGGCCGAAGTATCCAAATGAACTGACGAACCGTCTTGGGCTGGCCAATGTGGAGGCCAATCGCTTCAGCACAATCTCGTTCGACACCGGTTTTTTGATGAAGGCTTCGATGCCAATCCCACACATGCGTTGCAAACGATTGCCGTCTGCCATCGACGCCATCACCACAACAAGCACATCGGAATTGGGGCTGGTGGTCTTATTGCGGAGGGCCCGCAACAAATCCAAGCTGTCCATCCCTGCCAAATTCCCCTCCATGAGAACAACGTCGGCGGGGAATTTATCCAAGATTTTCAGAGCCTCTTCGCCCTCGCTGGCTGTCCTGATTCCTGCCGGTGCCACAGCTTCCAACAGTGAACGAAGGGTGTCTCGGATGGCCTCGTCATCCTCCACCACCAAAACCTGGTAGCGCCCCCAATCGAATTTCACCTTGGTACCGTCGGCCATGATTACTCTGCCGACTGGACGGAGTCGGAGGGGGCATCATCAAGGGGGCCCGGCAATCTTGGCCAAGCCTTGATGACCTCGTGGGCCAGGGTTGCCAAGGGAATGGCGAAAAACAGGCCCCAGAATCCCCAGATCCCGCCAAAAATCAAAATTGCCACAACAATGGCAGTGGCATGCAGTTTGACAATTTCGGCAAACAGCAAAGGTGCCAAAAGATTACCGTCCAACCCTTGGATTATCCCGTAGGCGACGAGGGCCACAACGAAATCTCCGCCCGGGCCCCATTGGATAAAGGCCACCGCCGCCACCGGGAAAAACACCGCCGCCGCACCAATGTAGGGGATCAAAACCGAAAACCCCGTGGCCAATGCCAACAGAATGGCAAAATCCAAGCCAATCACGGTGAAGGTCAGCCAAGTCACAACGCCGACGATCAGAATTTCGTACACCTTGCCGCGAATATAGGCGCCGATCTTTTGATTCACCTCTTTCCACACTTGGTTGACCAAGCGTCGTTGGCTGGGAAGAAACCGCGAAAACCACTGGATGATTTTTTCCTTGTCCTTCAAGAAAAAGAACACCAGCAGCGGCCCTAAAATTACATACACCACCACCGTGACCAAGCTGGTGATGCTGGCCAACGAGTACTGCAAAACAGGCTCGCCCAAGTTCAGAATTTGCGCCCGCAAGGCGGCGATGATTTCCGCCACCTGGGCTTCATCGAATAAGGTGGGATAGCGTTCAGGAAGGGCCAAAACAGCGTTCTGAATTTGCAGGGTAATTTCTGGCAAATCCCGCACCAGATCAGTGACCTGCGCCAATACCAACGGCAGAATCGTCAAAACCACGAAAAAGGCGATTCCCAGAAACCCGACAAATACCAGGGCCGTGGCCACCACATTGGGTACCCCCCGACCACGCAGCAAGGTCACCGGACGATCCAGCACAAAGGCGATAATCAGAGCGGCGATCGCCGGGGCGAGCATCCGCCCAAAGATCAACACCACAGCAAAGCCAACGGCCAAAAGTACGGCCAAAAGCACCACTTGGGGATCCGAAAAATGCCGTCGGAACCAGTCGCTTATGAGCCCCATGCCCAATCCGTTTCGCTAGTTTCTCAGCCTACAAGTTCCGAACAATCGGCCTTGAAGTCAATGGTGTGTGGAGGGGCCCCAAATCACGCCCAAATGGCTGGGGCTGGGGCGTGGATAAATAACGCCGAACTAGGTCTCGGCAGCCTCGCGAACGGCCATATTTTCCAGCTTTTGACGGTCGCGAATATACAGCGACCGACCTTTTCGGTGGATCAGCCCTTGTTCTGTAAGCCGGCCCAGCACTCTGGCCACCGTTTCACGCGTGGTCCCCGCATCCCCTGCCAGGACGGCCTGGGTGGGCAGTGGGTATACCAGCCAGCTATCGGCCGCCACCGGGTCCGGCTCCGCCAAACGCAAAAGCTGCAAGCAAACCCGTTGGGAAGCTGTCAATTCGGCCAAATTCATAATTTGTTCGTCGCACCCGCGGATGACCTCCGCCATCCTGCGGATCAAGGCGGAAGCAAA
This sequence comes from Alphaproteobacteria bacterium, assembly GCA_018658465.1. Lineage (GTDB taxonomy): Bacteria > Pseudomonadota > Alphaproteobacteria > UBA2966 > CAIVPW01 > JABHVE01. The sequence goes on along the minus strand of JABHVE010000098.1, from coordinate 50 downwards.
TTCTGGGACGGCCCCCACCAAATTGCGAAAATCTTCTGCGGGATATTTGG
>JABHVE010000049.1 GCA_018658465.1 Alphaproteobacteria bacterium | reverse complement strand
CAACGAGCCGCATTTCGTCGGGCATTTCCCCCAGCGCCCAGTCATGCCCGGTGTCATGATTGTTGAAGCCATGGCCCAAACGGCGGCGGTCTTGGTGGTCCATACATTGGGGTGGGGCGACACCGGTGACCGGCTGGTCTATTTCATGTCCATCGAAAGCGCGCATTTTCGCAAACCGGTGGTGCCCGGGGACACCATGCATGTGCATGTGGTCAAAGGCCATTCCCGAGGAAAAGTTTGGAAATTCGTAGGCCGCTGCGAAGTGGATGGTGCCGTGGTGGCCGATGCCAAATTCACCGCAATGATCACTGACCAAGCATGACGGAAATTCACCCCACAGCCATTGTCGCGGACGGTGCCCAACTTGGCGCCGATGTGACCGTCGGGCCCTACTCCATTGTCGGTGCCCACGTTGAATTGGGCGATGGGGTTGTTTTGCATTCCCATGCCGTGATCGAAGGCAGAACCAAAATCGGCTCGGGCGGTTCGGTCTATCCGTTTGCGGTCATTGGCCATCGACCTCAAGACACCAAATTCGGTGGTGAACCCTCGACCTTGGTGATTGGCGAACGATGCACGATCCGCGAGCATGTGACCATGCATCCCGGCACCACCAGCGGCGATATGGTGACCACAGTCGGGGATGATTGCTTGATCATGGTGGGTGCCCACGTTGCCCACGATTGCCGCATCGGCGACCACGTGATTATGGCCAACAACGCCAGCCTAGGCGGCCATGTGGTCATCGAAGATCACGCGATCTTGGGGGGCATGGTGGCGGTCCACCAATTTGTTCGCATTGGTCGCCATGCCATGATCGGCGGTGCATCCGCTGTAGACGCCGACATCATTCCCTATGGGTCGGTCAGTGGCGATCGCGCCCATTTGTTGGGGCTGAATTTGGTAGGCCTAAAGCGCCGAGGATTCGCCAACGAAGAAATCCACGCCCTGCAAAAAGCCTATCGCATGCTGTTCGGCCCCGAAGGGACGTTGCAGGAACGGTTGGATGACGTCGAAGAAACATACGCTGCCAATGGCCTAGTTTCTGACGTCATTGGATTTGCCCGGGCGGACTCCCATCGCCCAATTTGCCAACCCAGGAACAATCGTGGCGGCTGATATACTGCGGGGAAAACTTGGAATTTTGGCCGGCGGAGGTGATCTGCCGGGCCTGTTGATCGATGCCTGCCAGGCCACCAACCGCGAGGTGTTCGTGGTGGCCTTCAAGGGCTTTGCCAACAAAAAGGTTTTAGGCGACGTTGCCCACGCTTGGACCGATTTGGCGGCGGTTGGCAAGACCTTGAAACAGCTGCACAAAGCGGAATGCGAACAGGTGGTTCTTGCCGGGCCAGTTGGGCGGCCCTCTCTGGCCTCGCTGCGGCCTGACCTGCGCGGTGCCAAGCTTTTACCACGGGTCGTCAAAGCGGGCGGTGACGATGCGGCCTTGAAAGTCATCATCGCCGAATTGGAAACCGAAGGATTCGAAGTGGTAGGGGCTGACGATATTCTCAGCGATCTGTTGGCACCACCCGGTGCCATCGGGATCATGCTACCCGATCACGAACAGACCGTTGATATCGACCGAGGGATCGACGCTGCGATGGCCTTGGGGCGGGCTGATGTGGGCCAGGCGGTCGTGGTTCAACAAGGCATCGTTTTAGGGGTCGAGGCTGCCGAGGGCACGGACGCCTTGATCGCCCGATGCGGCGCCTTGCGTATGGAGGGTCGCGGTGGCGTTTTGGTGAAGCTGAAAAAGCCTGGCCAAGAACGTCGTGCCGATTTGCCAACGATTGGTGCCGCGACGATCTCTGCTGTGTCAGACGCTGGCCTGTCCGGGCTGGCGGTGGAGGCCGGGGGCACTCTGGTGTTGGGGTTGGAAAAAGTCGCGGCAAAGGCTGACGAACGTGGTGTGTTTGTGTACGGAATACCTTCCCACCGGCTGACCTGACCGAGGGCCCGCACGTGACGACCAAATATTTCCGACCGTTGCATGTGATGGTGGTTGCCGGAGAACCATCGGGGGATTCCTTGGGCGGGCCGTTCATGGCGGCCTTGAATGAATTGACCGGGGGTGCGGTGCGATTTTCCGGCGTCGGCGGCCCGCAAATGGAAGCCCAAGGCTTGTCGCCGCTGTTCCCCATGACGGATCTGAGCCTGATGGGCTTGGCCGAGGTCGTCCCCAGAATTCCCCTGTTACGGCGTCGGCTGCGCGAGGCCGAAGATCACGCGCTGGCATCGCAGCCGGACGCAGTGGTGACCATTGATTCCCCGGGGTTCAATTTTCGTCTGGGGCGTCGCCTTCGCCATCAAGGATCTCCATTGATCCACTATGTGGCCCCACAGGTTTGGGCCTGGCGGCCAAAACGGGCGGAAGAAATCGCCCAATTTTTGGACCATCTATTGGTGCTGTTTCCATTCGAGCCGCAATATTTTCAAGCGGTGCATTTGCCCACAACCTTTGTCGGTCACCCGGTGGTCAGCGCCGGTTTGGGATCCGGTGATGGCCCAGGATTCCGGGCACGGCACCGAATCCCTGAAAAAGATACCCTGTTGGCGGTGTTGCCCGGCAGTCGTGGCAGCGAGGTGGGACGCTTACTCCCGCGGTTTGGTGCGACCCTGAAACCCGTGTCGGACGCTGTGCCAAATTTGCGCGTCGTCGTTCCCACGGTGCCGGAAATGGAAAGTGCGATCACGGCAGCCAGCGCCTTTTGGCCGGTGCCCACCACGGTGGTATCTGGGATCACAGAAAAGGCCGATGCCCTTGCCGCCAGCGATGGGGCGTTGGCGGCGTCAGGGACGATTACATTGGAATTGGCATTGGCCCGGGTACCCACAGTGGTCGCCTATCGTCTGCATCCCCTGACTGCGTTGATTGCGCGGCGGCTGATGAAATCAAAATATGCCAGCATGGTAAATGTTATGTTGGATCGCATGGTGGAGCCGGAAATGTTGCAAGGGGATTGTCAGCCATCCCGTTTGGCGCCAGAGGTCGTGCGCATTCTTAACGATCCGGAAGCAAGAGCCGATCAATTAGAGGCTGGGGGTATCGTCAGTGCGGCGCTTACTCCGCCCGGGAATTCACCGTCTGCCGCAGCCGCGACGGCGGTCTTGGATATTATTTCAAAACGGCATGGGTCCGGCTGACCGGGCCCCAATACAAAATGGCACGGGTCCGCTTAGGCGGACCCATTGGGGTTTAGCCGCGATCGGAAATGGGGGCGTAGGTCCGGCGGGGTGAACCGGTGTACAGCTGGCGCGGGCGGCCGATTTTCTGGCTGGGGTCGCCCATCATCTCCGCCCACTGGGCGCACCAGCCAACGGTCCGGGCCACGGCAAACAACACCGTGAACAAGCTGGGGGGAATCCCCATGGCCCGCAAAATAATCCCCGAATAGAAATCCACATTCGGGTACAGCTTGCGATCGACGAAATATTCGTCTTCCAGGGCGATGGTCTCCAGTTTCATGGCCAAATCCAACAGCCCGTCGCCGCGAACGCCCAATTCGTCCAAGACTTCGTGGGCGCTTTTGCGCAGGACTTGGGCGCGGGGGTCAAAGTTCTTGTACACCCGGTGGCCAAAACCCATCAGCCGGAAGGGATCGTCTTTGTCCTTGGCCCTGGCGATAAATTCAGGGATGCGGTCTGTGGTGCCAATTTCCCCCAACATGTTCAGCACGGCTTCGTTGGCGCCGCCGTGGGCTGGGCCCCACAAACAGGCGATGCCCGCAGCAATGCAGGCGAACGGATTTGCTCCCGACGAGCCCGCCAAACGCACGGTTGATGTGGACGCATTCTGTTCGTGGTCGGCATGAAGAATGAAAATGTTGTCCATGGCTTTTGCCAGAACCGGATTGCCCGTGAAGTCTTCGGCCGGCACCGCGAACATCATGTGCAAGAAATTTTCGGCGAACGGCAGATCGTTGCGCGGATACACAAACGGCTGACCGATGGAATATTTGTACGCCATCGCGGCAATCGTTGGGATTTTGGCGATCAAACGATGGGTGGACGTTAGCTGTTGGGCCGGATCCATAAAGTCGTGGTCGTCGTGATAAAAGGCGCTTAACGCACCCACCACTCCCACCATGATGGCCATGGGATGGGCGTCGCGGCGAAACCCGCGGAACAGCTGGGTAAGCTGTTCATGGATCATCGTGTGTCGGGTGATGATGGTGTTGAAATTCTCGAACTCCGCCTTGTTGGGAAGCTCGCCGTTCAACAGCAGATACGTGACCTCCATGAAGTTGCTGCTTTCGGCCAACTCCTCGATGGGATACCCGCGATACAGCAATTCGCCTTTTTCGCCGTCGATGTAAGTAATTTTGGACTCGCAGCTGGCGGTCGACATGAACGCTGGGTCATAGGTGAACATGCCGGTCTGGCCGTAAAGTTTGCGAATGTCAAAAACGGACGGCCCGATGGTGCCGTGGTGCACGTCGAATTCAAAGGCTTCATCCAGAACGTCGCTTTGAAGCGACACCGTTGCCGACGCTTTATTTTCCGTAGCCATAAGCAATCCAATCCGCCCAGCGAAAAAGCCGGGTACCAAATAGTTAATCAAGATCGAGGTTGGTGGGGAATATAGACGGTTTCGGGCGTCTGAGAAAGTTGACGGACCCGGTGGGTTATGCAGTCGACGCGGCGTCGGCGATCCGGCCCAGGCTTTCTTCCCGCCCCAAAACCGCCAAAACATCAAAGATTCCGGGGCTTGCGTTGCTTCCCGTCAGGGCTGCACGCAGGGGCTGCGCGATTGTCCCAAGTTTTAGATCATTGGCCTCGGCGAACTGTTTCACGCAAGCTTCCAGGGCCTCCGTTGACCAGTTTTCCAATGATTTCAATGGATTGAGAAGTTCTTGGAGCAGCCCAGGGGCGTCGCCTTTCAGCAATTTCGCCGCCTTCGGGATCATCTCGATGGGCCTTGTTGTAACTAAAAATCGTGCGTTTTCAGCAAGTTCCACAAGAGTTCTCGCTCGTTTCTTTAATTCTGGCATCAGGCCTTCGACCCGGGCCAGTTTGGCTGATTCGATGCGAATTATTGGGATTTTTAGGAACCCAAGAACCTCAAGGCCCTGCAACAATGGTGTAATCGCAATCACCAAATTCTTATCATCAGATTGACGAATATAGTGTCCGTTGACGTTAAGTAACTTGTCCATGTCAAATCGTGCGGGGGATTTGCCGACGGCACCAAGCCCAAACAAATCGATCATTTGCCCTTTGGAAAATACCTCTTCATCCCCATGTGACCATCCCAATCTCACAAGAAAATTTCGCATTGCCGCGGGAAGGAACCCTTGTTCCCGGTATGCACCCACCGCCAGAGCGCCGTGGCGTTTTGACAATTTTGCCCCGTCTGAACCATGGATCAGGGGAATATGGGCGAATTCGGGTGCCTCCCAGTCCAACGCCCTGAACAACTGGATTTGGCGGGCTGCATTGGTCAGGTGGTCGACCCCGCGAATAACATGGGTAATACCCATATCATGATCGTCGGCCACGACGGCAAGCATGTAGGTGGGGGTGCCGTCACTACGCAGCAAAATCATGTCATCAAGCTGAGCTGAGTCGAAGCGCACTTCACCCAGGACTTGGTCATCAATAATCGTCTGACCCTCAATGGGTGCTTTGAAACGGATCGCTGGGGTGACGCCAGGTGGAGCGTCGGACGGATCCCGATCCCGCCAACGACCGTCATAGCCTGTGGGCCTACCCTCAGCCCTGGCCTGATCCCGCATTTCAGCCAGTTCGTCAGGTGTAGTATAGCAATGGTATGCCTTGCCCTCGGCCAACAACTGCCTAACCAATTCTTGGTGTCGGGCCAGATTGTGGGATTGATAGACGGGTTCTCGGTCACGTTCCAAGCCCAGCCAATCGAGGCCTTCGAAGATCGCATCCACCGCTTCTGGGGTGGAGCGTTCCCGATCGGTATCCTCTACACGCAGCAGGAATTCGCCCCCGTGGTGGCGGGAAAAAAGCCAGTTGAACAGGGCGGTACGGGCCCCGCCAATGTGCAGCATGCCGGTGGGGGACGGGGCGAAACGGGTTACGACTGTCATCTTTGTTGGAACTCATAAGTTGCGTATTGTGGTGGCCCAATCGTGTCGGCCAACTGAACGAGCCGCCCTGTGTACCACAACAACGAAAATCCGGGGGAAACAGCCCACCTAGCGCAGCCCATATTTGGCTGGATCGGGCGGAGCTTGGGCCTGGTGCTGGCCGCGGCGGTCGGCGCGATTTTGGCCGAACGGGACCGCTGGGCGTTGTGGTTGCCCGCAGGCATGGCATCAGGGGCGGGGTTTTACTATGCCTGGGCCACAGAACCCGCGGGCTGGATGGGGGCCGGGTTGGTCATGGCCTCCATCGCCATCTGGCTGGTGTTTCGAAAATCTCCGGGCGTATTGATTCTGGCCTTGGCCCTGGCCGCCCCGGCGGTGGGCTTTACCGCCGCCCAGGTCCGCACCCAGGTGGTGGCGGCCCCGGTCATCGAACGGGAATTGGGCCCGGTCCAAGTGCAGGGGCGGATTGTTGTTGCCGAGGTTCGGCCCAGCGACCGACGCCTGACACTGGCGGATCTGACCATTGGGGATCTAGCCGCCGACGAAACGCCGGACCGGGTTCGGGTGACGGTCCGCGCCCGTGGTGGCGAAGTGGCCCCCGGCGATGTTGTCACTTTGCGGGCCGTGTTGTTGCCGCCGTCGTCTCCGGCGGCGCCGGGGGCCTTTGATTTCGCCCGATACGCCTGGTTCAAACGCTTGGGGGCCGTTGGCTATGCGGTGAGTGCTCCGGAAATTGTGGAAGGCACGGAGCCCAGCGCGCGGGGGTTCTTGGCATCGATCCGCCATGGCGGTTCTGTGGCAGCGTTCCGCCATGGCCTGTCCCAACGGATCAACGCCAAATTGGATGGGCAAACTGGCGCGGTGGCCGCAGCCCTGATGACGGGGGATCGCAGCGCCATCAACGACGATGTGTGGCAGGCCTTGCGGGATGCTGGCTTGGCCCATTTGCTAGCGATATCGGGGCTGCATGTAGGGTTGATGGCGGGCATCTTGTTTTTCGCCCTGCGCGGAATTTTGGCAATGATTGAGCCATTGGCCTTGGCCCGCCCTATCAAAAAATGGGCGGCGTTTGGGGCCATGGCCGGAGCCTTGGGTTATGTCATTTTGACGGGGGGCACGGTGCCGACCCAGCGGGCGTTCGTGATGCTGGGCCTGGTGATGCTGGCGGTGATGTTGGACCGCCGGGCGTTTTCCATGCGCCTTGTGGCCTGGGCCGCGGTGATTGTCCTGGTCACGGCGCCCGAGGCGGTGCTTGGCCCCAGCTTTCAGATGTCGTTCGCTGCCGTGGTCGCCCTGATCGCCACCTATGAAATCGCCAAAGAACCCATGCGGCGGTGGCGCAGCGGGGCAGGGCGCGGACGCCGGGCATTGGTCTATTTGGCAGCCGTGGCGTTGACCACATTGGTGGCGGGATTGGCGACCTCGCCCTTT
>JABHVE010000104.1 GCA_018658465.1 Alphaproteobacteria bacterium | reverse complement strand
TGAACCCGCCACACCCAACTCGCAAGGAATAACAAAATGAATACGCAAAATCGTCTTACCAAACTATCACCGCAATCCATGGCCAGGCTCGCCGGGGTTCTGTACCTGATCATCATCGTTCTGGGAATTTGGAGCGATGCCGTTGTGCGAATGGGCCTGACGGTGCCGGGGGACGCGGCGTCCACCGCCGCCAACATCCTGGCGTCCCAAGGCTTGTTCCGGGCAAGTCTTGCCGCCGATTCGATCATGGCCTTGGCCGACGTTGGCTTGGCTGTTTTGCTCTTTATTCTGCTGAAACCAGTCAGTCATACGTTGGCCTTGGGGGCGATGGTGTTCCGCCTGACACAAACGGCGATCTTGGGGATGAACTTGTTGAACCAACATTCCGCTCTGATGTTTCTGAACGGTGCCGGATCCATGGTGGGTTTTGATGCCGAACAACTGAACACCCTGGCCTTGTTCTTTTTGCAAGCGCACGGGTTTGGCTACGATCTCGGGCTTATTTTCTTTGGCATCAACAGCTTGCTGGTCGGGTTCTTGGTGTTCAAATCCGATTTCTTTCCCCGGGCCATCGGTGTCCTGATGGGGGGTGCTGGTGTGGTCTATCTGACCGGCAGCTACTTGGTGTTCTTGGCACCCGCCCATGCGGAAGTGTTCGCCCCAGCCTATGTGATCCCTGTGGTGGCCGAGGTCTCCTTTGCGCTCTGGCTTTTGGTCAAAGGCGTGAACAAGGAAAAGTGGGCGATTAACGCCCAGGCACCCCAGGTCCAAGGGGCCTGATCCATCTGCTCCATTGAACACATCGAGGCGCATCGGCCCCAGGGCTGGTGCGCCTCAACCCGTTCACGACCGAACATCTGCGGATGCACCCAAACCGGTCCCGCCAGTTACCAAACTTTAACTAAAATACCTTAGTACGTTGGTCGGGTACTAGCTTGGGTCCTCAAAATAGTTTCTGGACGATTTTTGGTAGGGCCCTACTTCGATAATATCGGGCACTGAGGGTTATTTGATGCGTGGTACACGACGGCGACGGGTTGGCCTGATCGCCACCCTAATGATTTTTTTTGGGGTGACTGCCACCTCATCAGAGGCACAGGACCAAGTTGTGCTGCAGCTCCGCTGGGATCATCAAGCACAATTCGCTGGGTATTACGCCGCCCTATGGCAGGGCTTTTACGAAGCCGCCGGAATAGAGGTAGAAATTCGGTCGGCGTTTGGGCCAGAGGGTCGTCTAGAGGCAATTAATGAGGTGGTAGAGGGGAGGGCGGACTTCGGCATTGGCGGAGCCGACGTGATGATTGCTGCAAACAATGGCTCGCCCGTTCTCATTGCTTCGCCGGTTTTTCAGCACAGCGGATTTGGGATTGTCTCCAGGCTGGATTCTCGTATCAGCGGCCCCGCCGACCTGATCGGACTATCGATAGCGATCCCAATTTCTGATTTGTCGAAGGCAGAGCTGAACGCGGTGCTGTCCAAAGAAGGGATTGACCCCGACAAGATTCGTTGGGTGGAGGCCACGCCCGGCAGGTCCGGACCCCAATTGCTTGAGGATCGCACTATCGATGCCTTTTTCGGGTTTTGGCCTTCCGCGCAATGGCTCGTGGAGGACATCGGACGCGCAGCTGTCTTCCTTTCCCCCTCCGCCTACGGAGTGGATTTCTACGGAGATTCGATTTTTACCTCGCTGGAATTGGCGGAACAAAACCCAGATCTTGTCCGGCGTTTCACCGAAGCAAGCCTGGCGGGATGGAGATACGCGGTTCAAAATTCCAGGGAAATTTCGGACGAAATTGCCTCGCGGTTGGAAATGGCCCGGCCTGTGACGGATCCAAGGAGCTATAACCGATCCATACTAGAGGAGCTAAAATCCAAGGTAATACGATTTCCAGAAATTGCCCTTGGAAACGAAAATCCAGATCGCTGGGAGGGAATGTTCCAAGTTTTGGCGGAAGCCGGATTAGTAACGGGAAAATTCCATTATCTAGATTATTTTTTTGACCCCGAAGCCCAAGCGGTGCGGGTAAGGGAAAGAATGTTCGCAGTAATAGCGTTTTCTGCAGTTGCCATTCTGATAGCGGTTCTGATTGCGATTGCTACTGGCTGGTTTTCCACAATGTCGCGCTTGGTTGCCAAGCGTACCGCTGAATTGTCCGCCAGTGACCGGCGATATTCTCTGGCGATCGAAGGAACCGCGGCGGGAGTCTGGGAATGGGATATCGCTACTGGGTTGGTCGACCGGTCGCATCGTTGGCATGACATGCTGGGCTACAAAATTGGTGATTTAGAGGCAAGCCTGGGAGTTTTCCATGAGCTGCTTCACCCTGACGATAAATCCAGGGCTAGAACCGCCATTGATCGGCACCTTGAACAACGCGAACCATATGATTTGGAAATTCGTTTTCGGCGATCGGATAATCATTACCTGTGGGTCCATGCAAGAGGCCAGGCCGAATGGGATAAAAACGGCCAACCCGTGCGGATGGCTGGGTCAATCATTGATGTGAATGACCGGATCGAAGCGACCCGTCAGGCAAGGAAGATTGGAGATAGGTTGAACACGGTGATCACGTCGGCTCCGGTAATTTTGTGGGCCGCTAATTCTGACGGTGAAATTACCGTGTCGGAGGGGGCCGCGCTCGAAGCCCTTGGCCTCAAATCCGGCGAATTGGTCGGGAAAAACATTTTTGAAGCCTACCGGGATACGCCGGAAATACTGGCAAACATTACAAGGGCCCTTGAAGGAGAGGAGGTGTCCACAACCGTCAAGATTGGCGAAACGTCATTCGACGTGTCTTACCGCCCAACGCGCGATGAAGGCGGGAAGATTTCCGGAGTGGTTGGAGTGTCCCTTGACAGCAGCGAGCGAACCCGCGCAGAAAATGAAATTCGAAGATCCGCAGCAATTACCGAAAATTCATCAGACATGGTCGCAATGCTGGACGCAAATTTCACATATTTGTCCGTCAATGCCGCCTTCCTGATAGCCAGCAACAAGACGCGCAGCGAAGTCATAGGGAAAAAAGTTCCGGATTTGTTTGGTGAGCAATATTTCCGGGAGGTCATAAAACCAAATGGCGATCGCTGCATGGCCGGGGAGCCGGTCCACCTGCTGGATTGGATCAAACTCCCGGACGGTACCAACGCCTATATTGACGCTACTTATTCGAAATTTGTGGGCGACGATGGACAGATAGAAGGGTTCGTGGTTAGCGCCCGGAATTTAACAAAGGAAACCCTCGCGGACGAAAAGTTTCGATCCGAATTGGTAGAAAAAGAAGCCATTCTCGAAATTGCGAGCGAGGGCATCATCACCATTGATGGGAATCAAAACATCCAAGTTTTCAATCAGTCCGCTGAGAGAATGTTTGGGTACACGATGCAGGAAATCACCAACCAGACCCTCGATCAATTAATCCCAGACTTCCACAGAGAGGCCCACCGGTTATCGGTAGCTGAATTTCTTCGGTCGGGCGATTCCGAGCGGCCCATGAACGCTCCAGAAAAGATTGTGGGGCTTCGAAAGGATGGATCAGAGTTTCTTGCGGAAGCAACCATCTCCAGTTTTTTCGCCGATGGAAGGCGAATGGGAACGGTGGTGATTCGAGATGTAAGCCTCCAGGCAGAACTAGAAAAGCGGGTCGAGGAAAGGACGTCAGATTTGAACGACGCCTTGGAGAAAGCTCAAGTGGCTAATCAAGCGAAGGCCGACTTTCTCGCCAACACCAGTCACGAACTTCGCACTCCGCTGAACGCGATCATTGGATTTTCCGAGATGCTTCAGGCCGAAATCATGGACTCCATGACACCGAAGCAACATGAATACGTGGGCGATATCGAAAATTCTGGGCGTCACTTGTTGAGCATTATCGACGATATCCTTGATCTTTCCAAAATCGAGGCGGGAGAGGCTTCAATGTCGGAAGGCCCCGTCAATATCAATGGTGCGGTCGCCAACACCGTTCGCATCGTCAAAGAGCGGGCGCATCGCGGTGGGCTGACACTGCTGAGCGAGGTTTCCGAAGGCTTCCCGTTGGTCCGTGGTGACAGCCGAATGATAAAGCAGGTTCTCATCAACCTTCTTACCAACGCAATAAAATTTACCCCCCCGGGAGGCAAAATATGTGTGAGCGCGGTCAATGGCTCTGACAACTGCGTTATGATCATGGTTGCCGACACAGGGATTGGGATGCGGCCCGAAGACATACCCACAGCTTTGGCGAAATTCGGACAAATTGATTCTGGGCTGGACCGCAAGCATGCTGGGACGGGCCTCGGCTTGCCATTGGTCGTCGAACATATGCGGCTCCACGGCGGAACGATCGATATCGCAAGCCATCCGGGCGGCGGGACGACAGTGACAATTCATTTTCCAGCTGATCGGACGGTGCCAGCTTCCAAGTTCATGTAAAACGAATGAAGGTGCTTTCCGCATCAAAACTCGCTTTCTTGGCAGGAGCCTGACTAGTTTGTTTGCTCAGCTTCGGTCGAGTGCCACTCGACGGTGTTGGCGAATTCCGCACTCACGCTCTTGATCTCTTGCGGGAGCTGGCATCAGGCCGGCGTTGCTCTCCAAATAGACAGCCATGGTGAGTGGCCTTTGCGCTCCGTAGCTTCCACGCCAGGAATACGGGATTCACGTATATGCCAGCCGGATCCAAGCGGTTCTTAATCAAACGTCTGTAGGACTTCTGCGAGCTGTTGGTCGTGCGGTACGAGTGGAACGAAAAATACGATACCGGAAATTAAGACGGTCGATACTCAGCACCGAATGATCTTTGACGCCGCAAATGTGTTTGTCGAGGCCGTAAAGAGTGGCAAGGAAGATGCGATTCTGGATCAGGCCTTCGAGCTTCTGATCAACTACACCAATACTCATTTCACAGACGAAGAGGCTTATTACGAGTCCATTGGATCGTCTCTTCTGGCCACACAAAAAGTGGAACATGAACACCTTCTCGGTGAGCTTCGCGAGATGTGGTACGAAAAACGCCATGGCTCCGAGGACGCAGGAACCGACTTAGACCACTGGATGGAGCGGCGTCTGGTTCCCCACATTATTGAAGAAGACACCCGAGCTCAAAAAGCTTGAAGTCCTCCGACCTCCACTCTCGGTTTGAGGTCCACCCTCAGTTCATTTGTTAGATGGCGTGCCTGGTTGTGGGTGGGAACGTGGGCAGGGAAAAACCGGCCGAATAAACGGCTGAAATCCCCACTATTTGGCGGAGGGGGTGGGATTCGAACCCACGTTACGCAAGCGTACAACGGTTTTCGAGTGCGTTGATTGGCATGCTGGCCCGTACCGTATGGTGCCGCCGAACCACAGCTGGTGCGGGTCTCAGACTTCGTGGATCCCAGCCTGACCTGCCCTATACCGGGGTGTATCGCTCAGTTCGTTTGCCAATTGGTTTGCAAATTTTTCAACCGAGCCCCAAATCGCATTACCAAGCGGCTGCGACCAGTAAGCTCATTCCTGGCACCCGTGCGTTCTCATAGAGCGCTGCGATGCTGACGGGGCGTTGTCGCCAATCGGCAATTTCGATCTACTAGGGCCGCACGGTTTTTCGTGGTTTGTGTGAGGGCTCATCGCTGTTACGACACACTCGCCGCCAGCTTTTTTGAAAGACTTCATGTTGGATTTTCACACACTGCCCCTCCCCAATATCTATGACGCGTTGGGCAGTTCAGCGCGCGGGCTGACCGAGGAGTCGGCCGCTCGGCGGTTGG
>JABHVE010000069.1 GCA_018658465.1 Alphaproteobacteria bacterium | reverse complement strand
CAAGAATTGGGTCAGGGCCCGCCAATGGTGGGGCTGGCGTTCAGAATTTTCTGTATTTTCAGTAGCCATGGTGGTGCTCCCAACCAATCGGCCCGGCACAACTTACGCGCAAGTTGGCCGAGCCGAAAGGTTGGAAAAATGGCCTGGGGTGGTTAGGCTATTTAGGTCGCCTGGGTCGGTTGGGGTGTGCGACGAAGGCCGCCGCGCACCGCCATTGCCGTGGCACCGAATGCCGCCAGGTACACCAGACCCACTGCAATCTCACCGATCACCGGGATCCAGCCGATCACGGCCAGAATTGCAAACCCCACCAGGGTCCAGGCGATGCGGGAAATCAGCAATGGGTCCGAGCCAGCATTGGCGGTGAAGCCCCGGGCCACCGATCCCGCCCAAAACGCCGCGACAACCGAGCCAAGCATGGCCAGGATGGCCAGAGACGTCAGCAACAGAACGGTGACGGGGATCCCGATAATGGTCACCGCAAAAATCACCGCGGCGATGACCCCGCCGATGGCGGTTAGTAACCCAATGCCCACACTGGCCAACGGCCGCCCGGATACGCCCTGGGTGGCGTTCGTCAAAAATCCCGGGGCGACCATGTGCAACACCGCCGCCAGTATTGTTAGCGCGATGATCCCGCCCAGGCTGTATGTGCCACGCTCCGCCACCGTTGGGCGATCCCAATCCCGGGCGTCCAATTCAGTCACGCCGCCGGTGATGACGGCACCCGGATCGATTTCGACTTCGCCATCGGTGCGGATGATCAACGTGCCGTCAATGCGGGCGTTTGGGCCGATGGTAATTTTTTCACTGTCAATTTCCGCATCACCGCCAACACGCCCATTCAAAACCATGACCCCGGCGCCAGCACGCAACGCGCCATTGACGTCGCCATCAATGGTCACTGTGCCGCCTGCCAAAAATGCCGCTCCGCCAACCGTTGTATTGTTGGTCAGATTTATGGTTCCACCTGCGGCGTAAAGGTTATCGCTGATCGGCCCACGCAATTGGACATTGCCGCCGCCGATGAACAAATCATCCCCAGCTTCACCCGTGAATTCGATGTTGCCACCCGCCACAAACAAGTCATCGCCGTAATTGGCTTGGGACACGACGTTGCCGCCGATCAGAAAGGCGTTGTCGTCAGCATCTTCGTTTGTGGTGAAATCTTCACCGGCGATGAACAAATTGCCACCGACACGGTAAATTTTTAGATCGTCATCATTATCTTGGGCGCTCGCACCACCAGAAAATCCAACGATGACGGCGAGCGCCAATGGCGCGACAAGCTGTTTCAGCTGCATGGTGAAAATCTCCCCGGTTGGGCCGGTGTTCGGAATACCAAATAATGTAGGCATAAAATTGGGGCTTTCCACCCCCCGGCCCGGTTTGATTTATGTGCCGTCGGTGGCCAGGGCGTAGCCCGCTGATCGCACGGTGCGGATAGCGTCTGGCTTTTCCCCGGCATTCAAGGATTTGCGCAATCGCCTTATGTGCACATCCACCGTGCGCGGTTCCACGTGAATGTCGCGCCCCCACACCCGTTCCAGTAATTCGTTGCGGCTGAAAACCGTTCCGGGGCGTTCCATCAACGTGTGCAGCAAACGAAATTCTGTGGGGCCCAGAGCGACTTCACGACCGTCCCGTTCCACGGTGCGGGTTTGCAAATTCATGATCAAGTCGCCGACCCGAATGGGCTCGCCGTCGCCAGCGGTTCCAGCCCGGCGCAACACTGCGTGGACGCGAGCGATCAATTCGTTCGGCGAAAACGGTTTGACCACATAATCATCGGCCCCGGCGTTCAGGCCGCGGATGCGGTCGGCTTCTTCGCCTTTCGCCGTCAGCATTATCACCGGCAGATGGGCGAGGCCCGCCGTGCGACGCACCGTACGGCACACGTCGATGCCGGACAGCTTTGGCAACATCCAATCGAGGATCACCAAGTCGGGTTTTTCATTTTCCATGGCGCGCAAGGCCAGGGTACCGTCGGCGGCATGGGTCGTACGAAACCCCGCTGCTTCTAAATTGTAGAGCAGCATTTCTGTGATCGGCGCGTCGTCCTCGACAATGAGGACATGGGGTTTCATTACGCTTTTTTGGCCTTAGATTTTGATTTCGGCTTGGCGGATTCCACCACGGTGAAAGCCGACCGATCTTCTTTTGGTCGGGCTTCATCGGGCACCGCGCCTTCCACTAAAAACAGCACCCGTTCGGCAATGTTGGTGACGTGATCGCCAATGCGTTCGATGTTTTTCGCGACGAACAATAAATGCGCGCAGGGTGTGATGTTGCGTGGGTCTTCCATCATATAGGTCAGCAATTCGCGGAACAGGCTGGTGTGAAGCTGATCCACTTCCGCATCCCGCCGCCATACATCCAGCGCCTGTTGTTCATCCCGGGCGATGTAGGCATCCAGGGCATTTTTGATCATCGATTGCACCAGCGCCGCCAACCGGACGATGGTGTGGATGGATGCCTGGGGCGGCGCCTTGGTGATGGTCATGCCGCGCTTGGCGACGTTTGCCGCCAAGTCACCGACGCGTTCCAGATCACTGGAAATTTTCAAGGCCGCGACGACGGCCCGCAAATCTTTAGCCATGGGCTGGCGCAACGCCAGTAACCGCAAGGCCAGGGTGTTCACTTCGTCTTCCAGGGCATCCATTTTTTTGTCCTGGGCGACCACTTCGGCGGCAAGATCGGAATCCCGCGCCGACAGAGATTGAATGGCGTCGGCCAAGCTGGTCTCTGCCAGGCCCCCCATTTCAGCGACTTTCGAATCCAGCAAATTCAGCTGCTCATCGAACGCCTTGACGATATGTGTTGTTGCCATTTCTGCCTGCCTATCCAAAGCGCCCGGTGATGTACCCCTGGGTGCGGTCATCGCTGGGGTTAGTAAATATATCTTCGGTGCTGCCGGTTTCCACCAATTCGCCCAGATGGAAGAACGCGGTGGTTTGGGAAACCCGCGCCGCTTGTTGCATCGAATGGGTGACGATGACGATGGTGTATTTGGCACTCAGCTCGTCGATCAATTCTTCGATGCGCGCGGTGGCGATGGGATCCAATGCCGAGCACGGCTCGTCCATCAAAATCACTTCTGGGTCTACGGCCAAAGCCCGGGCGATGCACAAGCGTTGTTGCTGGCCGCCCGACAGACTTGTGCCCGGCTCGGTCAGGCGATCTTTTACTTCATCAAACAAAGCGGCCCGACGCAAGCTGCGTTCCACAATTTTGTCCAGCTCGGCTTTCGATTCCGCCAGCCCATGGATCCGCGCCCCATAGGCGACGTTTTCCCACACCGATTTTGGGAACGGATTTGGCTTTTGAAACACCATGCCCACCTGGGCCCGCAATTCCACCGGGTCCACATCCGGGCCATATAAATCGACGCCGTCCATCAAAATGCTGCCGGTCAACCGGGCGCTGGGGATGGTGTCGTTCATGCGATTGAGGCATCGAATAAATGTCGATTTACCACACCCCGACGGGCCGATCAGCGCCGTCACCTCGCGCTCGGGAATATCCAAATCCACATCGAACAGCGCCTGTTTGTCGCCGTAATGGACCGACACCCCGGTTGCCTGAAATTTCGCCGAACCCTTTTGTTCTTTGGGCGCACGGGTCGGCAACGGCTCGATCATTCCACCCGAAATGGGCTTCACCGCTGCCAGTTCAGAATTTTCAGTGTTCAATGTTTCAACCATGCTCATATTTTATTACGTTCAGATTCACGCGCCCAAGCAGGCGCGATCTGCACTGTTTAGTATCGCACCTCAAATCGTTTCCGCAAAACCACGGCAGCGGCGTTCATCAATACCAAGAACCCCAGAAACACCATGGTGGCCGCAGCCGTGCGCTCAACAAACGCCCGTTCCGGAGCATCGGCCCACAAGAAAATCTGTACCGGCAAGGCCGTCGCCGGATCGGTCAACCCGCCGGGAATATCGGCGATAAAGGCCACCATGCCGATCATCAACAAGGGTGCCGTTTCCCCCAACGCCCGGGCCATGCCGATAATGGTTCCGGTCAAAATGCCGGGCATGGCCAAGGGCAGCACATGATTGAACACCGTTTGCACCTGGGATGCGCCGACCCCCAAAGCCGCTTCGCGGATCGACGGCGGCACGGCTTTTAACGAAACCCGGGCAGCAATGATGATTGTGGGCAAGGTCATCAACGCCAACACCATGCCGCCAACCAACGGTGCGGATCGGGGCATTCCGAAAAAGTTCAAAAACACCGCCATACCAAGCAGCCCAAACACAATGGACGGCACCGCCGCCAAGTTATTGATATTGACCTCTACGAACCGCGCCCACCTGCCATCGGTGGAGAATTCTTCCAAATAAATCGCCGCCGCCACCGCCAACGGGAACGACAACGCCAGGGTCACACCCATGGCCAGCAACGAACCGACCACGGCACCCAAAATCCCCGCCATTTCAGGGTTGCGGGAATCCCCCGCGGTGAAAAAAGCAACATTGAATGGCGACGACAATTCGCCCCCATCAATCAGGGAGTCAATCCAGGTGATTTGTGCGTCGGAAATCCGCCGGGTATTTTCCGGGCCGTCGCGAGATATGTGACCTTTAATCAGCATATCGATATCGTCCGACGACCGTACTTTGATGGTTAAAGTTTGGCCCAGCAATCCCGGATCCGCCGCCAATCGATTTCCCAAATCGAACTGCGCCCCCTGGCTAATCATCCCGTACAATTCCCGCAAATCCCGGCGACCGGAAACATCGGGGAACCGCGCGCGGATTGCGGCGCGAATCACCGACTGGGTGTCGGAACGGCGCAATTCTTTCTGGTCTGCCGCCCCCGTCGGGTCCAAAATCGCCGGGTCCAGGAACACGGTGATATCGATATGGGTCTGGCGGAACGCGGTGTAGCCTTTGGAAATGATGTCGGCGAACAGCACCGACAAGGCCCCCAATGCCACAACGACGGCAGCCAAACCCAGCCCGCGGAATCGGCGCTCCGCTGCGTGGCGGCGCTTTAAGCTGGCCGTCACCCGGTCCCTTGTTTTGGCGTGTACGCTGGCGGTCATTCGTACATTTCCGAATACCGGCGCACGAACCGCAAAGCGATGATGTTCAAGATCAGCGTGACGAAGAACAGCATCAGCCCCAGGGCAAAGGCCGCCAAAGTTTTGGCGGAATCGAATTCCTGATCGCCAGTCAACAACGTGACGATTTGCACGGTTACCGTTGTCACCGCCTCTAATGGATTGGCGGTGAGTTTTGCCGCCAGGCCCGCCGCCATGACCACGATCATGGTCTCGCCGATGGCCCGGGACACCCCCAGCAACAGCCCGCCGACGACTCCGGGCAGGGCGGCGGGCAGGACCACTTTGCGGATGGTCTCCGATCGCGTCGCGCCCATGGCCAAGGACCCGTCGTGCATGGCTCGAGGCACCGCCCGCAGCACATCGTCAGACAGGCTAGATATGAACGGCAAGATCATGATTCCCATGACGGCACCGGCTGCCAGGGCGCTTTCCGACGACGCTTGTAGGCCAATGGCGGAGCCCACATCGCGGACCCACGGCGCCACGGTCAGCGCCGCAAAAAATCCGTACACCACGGTGGGAATCCCAGCCAAAATTTCCAGCAATGGTTTGACCACTGCCCGCACCCGTTCGGGGGCATATTCCGCCATCCAAATGGCCGACATCAAGCCAACGGGGGCGGCGACGGCCATGGCGATCAGCGAAATCAACACCGTGCCCGCAAACACCGGAACGGCACCGAACAATCCGGTACTGCCCACCTGGTCGTCGCGCAAGGCGATCTGCGGGCTCCATTCCAGGCCAAACAAAAATTCGTGCAACGGCACCATGGAAAAAAACCGGATCGATTCGAAGACCATGGATAAGACAATGCCGATGGTGGTGAGGATGGCCACCGCTGACCCTGCTGCCAATAGCATCTTCAAGGCGGCCTCTAATTGCACCCGCGCTTTGCTTTGCGCCGTGATCCGGGATCGGCTCCATGCAAGACCCGCCACCGCGACAGACAGCACCACGACAAACAGCGCCGCCGACCCAGAAGCCCCTGGGATAAAATCAAAGGCCAGCCATGCCAGGGCCAGGGCGCCGCTGGGCACCCCGCACCACACCGCAACCAGCAGCCCGTGGTGACCCGGCCGTGATCGCATAGCCCCGGCAGATATGGCGATCGTCCGCGCCTTTGCCTTGCCCAAGCCATAACCGCCAAGGGCAACGGCCACCACCATGGCCAAAACCAAAAACCCGGTCATGGGTTTGCCGCCATGGCAACAAGGCCCCGGGCAACATCCCGGACCGCGCCGCGTTCAATTTCTGGCAGGGGAATTAATCCGCGATCAGACAAATAGCCATCGGGCCCCCATGTGCGCTCTTCGGTGAACTCGCGGATAAATTCCGCCAAGCCAGGAATCAAATCGGCGTGGGCCGGTTTGGCGTACATAAACAGGGGGCGCGAAACTGGATACAAACCAGCGGCGATATCATCAAAATTTGGCTGGACCCCGCCGATGGACGATCCCTGAATGACGTCAAAATTCTGGTCTAAAAACGAAAACCCGAAAATACCGAAGGCGTCTGGATTGGCTTCCAATTTTCGGATGATCAAAACATCGTTTTCACCGGCTTCCACAAACGCGCCGTCTTCGCGGATGGAATGGCAAATGGCCTTGAAGCGATTCTTGTCCGATGATTTCAGCGCGACAATCCAGTCAAAGCTGGCGCAGCCGCCTTCCATGGCCAATTCAACAAAGGCATCCCGGGTGCCGGATGTGGGCGGCGGTCCCATGACCTGGATTTCCGTATTGGGCAGGGACGGGTCGATGTCGGACCATCTCACATTGGGATTTGGCATCAGCCCGCCGCTGCCGTCGGGTACGCTTTTCGCCAATGCCAGCCACAATTGGCCAAGGGAAATTTCCAACACCGGGGCGGCGGCGGAATTCGCCAGAACAATGCCGTCGTAACCGATTTGTATTTCGACAATATCGGTGACGCCGTTGGCGGCGCAATTTGCGATCTCAGACGGTTTGATGGCGCGGGAGGCGTTGACGAAATCGGGGCGATCTTCCCCCACCCCGGCGCAAAATAATTTGAAGCCGCCGCCGGTGCCCGTGCTTTCCACCACCGGTGTGCGAAAGTCCGTGGTGCGGCCAAAAAATTCGGCGACCACCGTTGAGAACGGAAACACCGTGGACGATCCGACAATGCGGATTTGGCTGCGCGCGTCAGCGGGGGTGGCAAGGAACCCTGCCAGGATGGCGGCAAAAACTGCACCGGTAATTCGGCGATGCAGGGGGGTGTTCATGGGCGTTGTCTCACCAAGACTTGGAGAGGGCTAAATCCCTCGTCTCTGCAGCAGAGTTTCACCCCAAGCGCGGCCACATTCCAGTTACGGTTTTATGACACTTTCATGCCGTTCAGATTCACGCCGCCGCTAAGCACCGGCGACGATCTGCACTCTCAAGCGCGAATCTTGTTAGGCCGATCTGTCGGCCAAACAAGTGAACCCACGCGACATGTAATAAAGATGCCGTTCAGATTCACGCCGCCGCTAAGCACCGGCGACGATCTGCACTCTTTTCCCTGGTCTATCTTCCGACTTGTTATACAACCACTGTGGGTGCAAACGATTTTGGGGCGAAAAAGTTGAGATCGTCGGTGACAAAACTTGGCGGCAGGGTTTTTTCGAGACTCCTAACGATCGGGATTTTCTGTCTTCTGTCCGCCTGCCAACCGCCGAATCTCCAAGGTTTCAAAATTCCAACTTTGAAAATTCCAACCATGACGATTCCAGCTTTGAAATTTCCACCTGTTATTCCTGAGCGTGACCGAGAAAACGACCGAGGCGATCCTGAGGTCGATGTGGTGGTGGAATCCCGAATCAAGGGTGATTTCGATGGGTGGGATGGCGACACGATCTTCGAGCTGGCAAATGGGCAAATTTGGCAGCAGTCCCGCTACGGAACCAGGTTTGCGAGCCGGTACAGACCAAAAGTAACCATTTACCGAATCGCGGGCGGCCATGAAATGGAAGTCGAAGGAGTGTCGTCGCGGGTTCGCGTGGAGCGCGTGGACTGAGGCCGCTCAGATTCATGTGGCGAATAGATCGCCACGATCGCACTTTGTTTTTGCCGTTCAGATTCACGTGGCGAATAGATCGCCACGATCTGCACTTTGTTTTTGCCGTTCAGATTCACGTGGCAAATAGATCGCCACGATCTGCACTTTGTTTTTGCCGTTCAGATTCACGTGGCGAATAGATCGCCACGAACTGCACTTATTTCGGCCCGGCCGCTGGAAGGGTGATGGTGAAGACGCTGCCTTTGCCCAATTCGCTGTCGATGGTGAGCCTGCCGCGATGACGATTGATGATGTGTTTGACGATGGCCAGACCCAGGCCAGTGCCGCCCAATTGCCGGGATCGCGCCGTGTCGGCCCGGTAAAATCGTTCGGTAAGCCGTGGCAAATGTTCCCGGGCGATGCCTTCACCGGAATCTGTTACCGCCACCGAAACACCGGGGCCGCCGGTTTCCGCCAGACGATCCATGGGACGCACGGTGACGGTCACCTGGGTCCCCGCACGGCCATAAAAAATGGCGTTTTCCACCAGGTTCCGAATGACCTGGACCAGAAAATCGGAATCCCCCAATACCTTTGGTGTGTCTTCAGAGGCATCAACGATCACCTTCATGTCCTTGGCCTCTGCCCCCTGGCCCAAACTTTCCACCACACCTTCGATCAATTCCACCACCCGCACCCGGTCTTGGGGGGCCACGTGTTCTTCGACTTCGATGGCGGACAACGACAGCAAATCTTCGATCAACCGTTTCATCCGCCCGGCTTCGACCGCCATGATGCCGAAGAATTTTTCTTGAGCTTCTTTGTCGCCCTGGGCTGGGCCTTGCAAGGTTTCGATGAACCCCACCAGTGCCGACAACGGCGAGCGCAATTCGTGGCTGACGTTGGCAACAAAATCCGCCCGCATTTGGTCTGCCATTTTTTCGGCGGTGATATCGTGGAACACCAAAACTGCACCCGCCTTGGCCGACGAACTTTGGGACAAGGCGTCCCCCGGCACCGGGGCCACGATCAAATCAAACGTCCGCGGCGATGGCGACGGAAAGGTGACCTCCACTGTGCGCGCCGGGTCCCCGGCCAGAACCTGATCCACAGCCTCTAGCGCCGCCGGGTGGCGTAACGACAACGCCAAGGCGCGCCCCGGATAGGTCACGCCGATGTCGATTTCCGCTGACCGATTGGCCGCCACCACATCCCGCTGGTGATCAATGACCACCACAGGTTCCGGAATGCTGTCCAGAACCGCCGCGTCTAACCGGGAAAATTTGGTGCCGCTTTTGAATTCCATTCGGGGGTGCCGTTCTAATTGCCATGTGCGGCGCGCTTAGGCCGCGATATTGGTATAGCTTACATGGTCTGAGCAAACTCCGCAGGGATTAGGATAGATCATGGGTTTCAGCTATGCGCCTTATGCCAAGGCAGCGGCCCTTTACCGGCCCGACCACACCAAACTTCTGATCATTCAAGAGGCTCCGCCCTATGCCCTGGAACGGCATTTCTATTTTACCGATGTACGCGCCCATGACGGTCTTTGGGTCAACTTTACGCGCTATGCCTACAAGGACGATTTCGGCGAAGAGGTGGCGGCGGAACGCAAACGCAAAGACTATTGGCTGGGCCGATGCAAAAAGGACGGCTACCAGGTCATTGATTCCATGCGCGAGCCCATCGCCCGCAATCCCCACCCAAAGCGCGTGAAAATGATCGCGGCCCGGGCAGCAGCCATCGTCAAGGAATGCAAAGAAATCGCCCCGGACCAAATTCTGTTGGCAAAGAAATCTGTATACGAAGCCCTGGCGGAACCGGTGGCGGCCGCCGGGTTACCGTTGGTCAACGAGGAAGCCTTGCCGTTTCCCGGGCGCGGCCAACAACTTAGATTTTTAGCAGGCCTGGATACTTTGGTGGAGCAAGGCCGACTGAAAATGCCGACCTAGGGAAACAAGCCCTGGTGGGCATCCAGCCATGTTGTGGCATCGAGGCGCGCCGCTTCAATGGCCCCTTGATCCAACAGCCGCTCGGTAAAATTTTTCGCCGGGCGGGCATTGGGCCAGCCCAATTCATCGGCCATGTAAAACCATTTCAAGGCTTCTTCCGGGTCTGCGTCCACCCCTTCGCCCTGGTAGTACGCGTACCCCAGTTCATAGACACCACCGGGATATCCGTTTTCGGCGCTGACCCGAAACCAAGTCACCGCAGCGCCGTAATCCACCGGTGTCCCCAGGCCCAGCTGAAACGCCAAACCGACCTTGTACGCCGCCAATGAATGGCCTTGGGTGGCGGCTGCGGTGAACAGCACCAAGGCCATGGCCGGATCCTGATCCACCCCCGCCCCGCGTTCGTACATCATTCCCAAATTCATTTGGGCATCCATGTCGCCCGTTGCCGCCAAGGGTTCCCATTCCACCAAGGCCGTGACGAAATCCCCCTGGCGGGCAGCCGCCATGCCAGCGGCAAAATCGGCCACCGCAATGGACGGTGCCAAAACGCCAACCAAAGTCGCCAAAGCGAGTGCTAAAAAATTCTGACCCATGGCGCCACCATGCGCTTTCGATCCGGGCGGCACAACGCACCGAATTCGAATCAAGAAATGTTGACCAGATGGTGATTGGAACCTTGTTAACCCTTTGCCTATGTATTTAGTTAATCATTCCAGAAGCCACCAATTTTGTGAGGATTTGAAATGGCCAAAGCGATGTGGAACGGCGTTGTGATCGCCGAAACGGACTCTTATGAGACCGTTGAGGGAAACATCTATTTTCCCGAGGACTCGGTGAAAAAGGAATTCCTGAAGGAGAGCGAAACCCACACAGTCTGCCCCTGGAAGGGGCTGGCCAGCTATAAAACCGTTGTGGTGGATGGCCAAGAAGCCCGGGACGCGGCTTGGTATTATCCCCAACCGTCAGATGCCGCCGCCAATATCCTGGGCCACTTTGCATTTTGGAAGGGCGTCCAGGTCTCTGCATAAAATTCGACCACTAGATTTTGGACAAAAAAATCCCGGGGAGGCCCCGGGATTTTCTTTTTGACGGTTGCCCGTCAAATTAAATGCGTGAGCTTAGAGCTCGGCGCATGCATAGCAATTGATTTCCATGCCAACGGAAATTTCGGCGATTTTCGGTGTCTTCCAAGCCATTTTATTGCTCCTGAAAAGTCGCGGGGCGCACATGCATCCCGTTTTTCGACCCTCCGAACCTATTCATTTGAGCGACACATTGTAGCTATCGCCCATATGCCCCGCATGGCAAATGACGGCCATAGGTTTTTCCAATGGGTTGAAGGCGAATAAAATTGAATGGGTTAGAAAAAATTATGTACGACCGTACTTTTCAGTCGATCGGCTCGGAATGTCAAAGCCCGCCCCGATTACTCGTCTTCTGACTCATCAGTTTGCATTTCTTGGACCATTTCTTCGGCCCCAGCATCCGGATGTTCGCCCACCGCAATTGCTGCACCGGCTTCGCGGCCAAACAATTGGGGATAGCGTCTCACAAACACGTCAGAATCGCCGGCACGCAAAGCCTTCGAATACTCTTCGTTGGCGCGGCGCAGGGCATCGCGCACTTCAAAGGCAGCGGTTGAAAGTGCACCACCGCCGCTGATGGCCTGGGTCAGGGCGTTGGCCCGTTCAATTTGCTTGATCCACGCCCCGCGCTGGGCCTGGAATGAATCGGTAAGAGTGGTCAGGAACGCATGCATATGTTCCCGGTCTTTTTCCGCAGCACCCATTCCCGCCGCGACGGCAGCCAGTTTTGCGTCGTCTTCACCCACCAGCACATAAACGGTGGCGGCTTTCGTAAAAAAATTGTTCCCACGAATGATTTGCGTGTATCGGAATCGCAAAAACGCCAGGACCCCGACGGTCCCAATAATAAATAGCGTAATCGCCCAGAACCAAAACACGCACGCACCTCACGGCCATCAGAAAAAATTTGAACACCCAGCCACCATGCCGGTGGCAGTTGGTCCAGAATACTAGCACTGTCATCCCACGGACGCGCTACCCGGAATCTAGATAGGGCGAGAATAGGAACCGGCCCCGGCGAAAATCGCCGTGACCGGCTCCAACTCCGTGTCACAAAACCAAAGATGGCAGGCCACCCTGGTTGGTATTGGTTACAACGCGGGGACTACGGCAGCCTCCTCTAGGGCCACCAAGGCACCTTGTTTTGCAGCCAAATCGTCCTCGGCTTCTTGGACGGCAATCTCGGCGCCAAAGAGCTCGATCGGAATTTGAGCCTCCAGCACCGCGATCTCAGCAGTGGCAAGATCGCCCTGGGCTTCGGCCACGGTCACCCCGGCAGCAGCAACAGCCGCTTCCGATTGAACCTCGGCCAAGGCCCCCGCCGCCGCATCCGCCTGGGCCCGCGCAGCATCAACCGCTGCTTGGGCCGCTGGCGTCGGAGCAGCTTCAAACGCAGCCTGCGCTGCATCCAAGGCACCCCGTGCTTGATCATGCTGAGCCCCAAAGGCCTGCATGTCAGCACTGAAGCCTTCGGCCTCGGCAACCGCAGCAGCCAAATCATTGGCTGCACCGGCCATCCGGCCTCCGACTTCATCCAAGGCATCCAACCGATCCAAGTTTCCTTGGGCCGCTTGGACCGCTTCTGGGGTATTTGCCGCAGCCAGAGCTGCCTGGGCATCCCCACGGGCCGCCTGGTTATCGAGGATCAATTGATCCGCGTTACCCTGGAAGCCATCGGCGGCAATGCCGGCGTCACCCAAGAACTCGGGTGGGCCCTCGAAAATGCCAAAGCCAAAGCCAAACACCTCTGGTGGCAAGGCATTGAACACCTCTGGCGGAACGCCCCCCAGCACCCCAAAGCTTTGAGGTGGCAGGTTGGCGAACGCTTCGGGTGCCATCCCGCCCACCATTTCAGGCGGCATACCACCCAACACAACAAACGCGTCGGGTGGCAGTTGGCCCATTGCTTCTGGTGGCAATTCACCAATCAAGCCGAACGCTTCCCCCGGCATATTTCCGAATTGGTCGGGCGGAATGAAGCCTAAGTGCTCCGGCGGCACTTCACCCAATGCCTGGAAGGCATCCGGCGGCAGCTGAGTAAACGCTTCCGGCGGAATGAAGCCCATGTGCTCCGGCGGAACCTCTCCGATAGCCTGGAAGGCCTCCGGCGGCATCTGCCCAAACGCTTCGGGCGGAATAAAGCCCATGTGCTCCGGTGGCATTTCGCCAATCGCCGCAAAATTTTCCGGCGGAATGAACGCAAATGCCTCTGGCGGAATAAAGCCAAGCTGTTCCGGCGGAATTTCGCCGATGGCTTTAAACGCGTCAGCCCCCATAAACGCCATTGCCTCTGGCGGAATGAAGCCAAGAGCTTCCGGCGGCAACTCGCCGATCGCAGCAAAGGCTTCGGGCGGCAAGGTATTCAAAGCGTCGGTGGGAAGCCCCGCCAACAACTCTGGTGGCAAAGCCCCTAGGGCCTCTGCCACGCCAGGTGCCAATCCCACCAAACCTTCTGGTGGAACACCAAGGGCCACAGGGCCACCGAAGACTGGACCACCGGGACCGCCCGGGCCAGGACCAAATCCAGGCCCACCCGGTGCCCCAGGCGGCGGACCTTCAAGCAACGCTGGAACCGCATTGAGTGCGGCCAGAGCCTCTGGCGGCAAGGCTTGCAGGCCTTGGATCGCCGCCAAGGCTTCCGGTGGCAATCCATCCAGAGCGCCAGGCGGAAGATCGCCCAGGGCCGCAAACCCACCTTCTAGGTCACCCAGCGCTGCTCCCAGCGCATCGAGGACATCGTCAGGGAGTTTGTCGAACTCTTCGAAGGCTGCCAGAGCTTCTGGCGGAATGCCCTCCAACAGCTCTGGTGGCAAATCACCGACGCCCAACGGCGGGCCAAAGCCCTCCGGCGGCGCGCCCGCGAAGCCACCCTCTGGCGGAACCCCGCCCGGTGCGGGGAAAACCCCACCCGGAGGCGGTGCCCCAGCAAACCCGCCTTCGGGTGCGGGAAATACCCCACCTTCCGGTGGTGGACCTCCAGGCCCAGGGATACCTTCAAGGGCCTGCAACGCCTCTGGTGGCAGTTCCTTCAACGCTTCGATGGCTGCCTGAGCTTCGGGAGGCAAATCCGCCAACGCTTCCGGCGTTAGATCCCCCAAATTCTCCAGGCCACCTTCTCCCAAAATACCGTCTAAGGCATCAAGGGCCCCGTCTGGTAGCGCCTCGAATTGCTCGAACGCCGCCAATGCCTCTGGCGGAAGATCCTCCAAAAGCTCCGGCGGGATTCCACCAGGCTCAAAGCCTTCTGGTGGCGGCCCGTCTGGATTGAAGACGAAGCCTTCAGGCGGCGGCCCATCTGGGTTGAATCCCTCGGGAGGGACGAACCCTTCAGGCGGGACGAAGCCCTCCGGCGGCGGCTCATCAGGATTGAACCCCTCCGGTGGAACGAATCCCTCCGGCGGCGGCTCATCAGGATTGAATCCGTCCGGCGGGGGCTCAAAGCCCTCTGGCGGCGGCTCATCCGGATTGAAGTCCGGCGGAGGCTCGAATCCCTCTGGCGGCGGCTCATCCGGATTGAAGTCCGGCGGAGGCTCGAATCCCTCTGGCGGCGGCTCATCCGGATTGAAGT
>JABHVE010000101.1 GCA_018658465.1 Alphaproteobacteria bacterium | reverse complement strand
CGGGTCGAAATCATCGTTTTGCCAAAACAAGGGCCGCCCCATTCATTGGGATTTTTGACCAAGGGCAAGGTGTTTGGCGAGCTATCCATGTTCGATGGGTACGAACACATGGCAACGGCCGTTGCCACAGAACCCAGCACCGTATCGGCCATTGGTCGTCAGCATTTCCAAATGCTAGTGGACAACATGGATCCGGTGATGAAGGCCATTGTTCTGCAGATGGTCAGGCGCCCCCGCCAAACCGCCGGTAATCCGCCCATGTAGCCATCGCCGGGAAAGCTTACTGGTTGCCCAGCCATTCCATTGCGGCATCGCTGCTGCGAAACAGCTCGACCTTGAAATTCAAATCCCGGGATCCCGCGGCGATGTTAAAAATCTTCGCCAACGCGTTGTAATACTCGTTGGGCGGCAACACGGCGATGCGCGTGCGATCAAAGTCTTGGGCTTTGAACAGGTCAGACAGCCGCGAAAATCCATCCAGTCCAACGTTGTCTTCGACCCCAACCAGATCGATTAGCAAAAAGAATTCCTTCAGCGGATGGCCGGCCAATTGGTCATTGAAGTAATTCACCCAATCGTCGTCGGTGACCTCGCCCAGGGGCCGCACATAGACAAAATGCTGGCCGTTCGCTGTGCGTAATTCCCTGGTGAACTCAACCATGCCCTTGGGCCCCCGCATATTCCGTCCGGCACCCTAACAAAATTATTGCGGAACAACTTGCGAATTTTTGCCGCAGATGGCCCCCCGCCGAGGGTGGGGACTAATGCCCCCGAACTGTGCAAAACTCGAACCCAGACACCATAAAAGGCCACCGCCAATGCCACATCTGACGCCGCCAATTATCGGGATTATTTTGCTGGGGGTATTCCTGGTGGTGGGGATGATCACACTTCAAATGTGGTCCCACCGCAATCGCTAAAAATCTTGCCGCCGCCTCAAGGGCGGGTGAGCCAGGCCACCGCAGTTTCATTGCTGTCGAACGCTTGGGCTTCAAGATCCATTTCGTGTTGCTTGCCCACTTGCTCGAAAAGCCTCAGCACAATTTCATAAAATTGGTTGGGCGGCAACACCGCGATCCGTGTCCGACCAAATCCTAATTTCTTGATCAGCTCAACAAATTTGGACATTCCATACAGGCCAAAATCATCCTCGACGTTGGAAAGGTCCACTAACAGGTAAAATTTTTCCAGCACGCGGTCGCCCAGATCGCCCTCAAACAATGCAATCCAGTCGTCCTCGGTCACCATGGACAAGGGCCGTACATATCCAAAACACTGGCCGTTCGCTTTTACTAATCCGCGCTCGAACTCAACCATGAATCCTAATCATATCCCCACGATCTATAGGGATACGACTATTTACCTAGGAATACTAGCCTATAGGAGCAAACCCAACGCCCATAGCGATCCATGGTGGATGAATGCCTGATTAGAGTCCTAGGCGGTTGATTTCTGCCGGTCCAAGGACGTTTGGGCCGCTGCCGTTTATGGACACATTTATAAACGCTCGGCCGATGGCTGACGTGGTGGTGACGGTGTTCGGGGCGATCGCCCGCATCAACGGAAAAATAAATCCGAACACTTTTAAGAACCTGCGGGCCATTTTGCTGGTTGGCTGCACGCCCTCCATGGGCTCGATCAACCCGGGGCGGAACATCACCGCTGCCTTAAACGGCAACGCCATCAGCGCGTTTTCCGTCTCGCCCTTTACCCGCGCCCACATGGTTTTCGACGCGGCATTGGTGCCCGCGCCGCTGACATAACAAAACGTCATTGCCGGGTTTTTCGCCACCAACGTGTTGGCAAACTTCAAGGTCAGATCATATGAAATGGCTCGATAATCGGCCTCTGACATGCGAAACGATGAAACCCCTAGGCCAAAAAAACATGCGTCCGCCTGGCTCAAGTCCGCGTCGATCCCCTCCAGATCGGAAACGTCGCTCAGGATCACTTCGCGCATTTTGGCGTGCCTCAACCCGTTGGGCCGCCGACTGATGGACAGCACCGATGCCACGTCATCGCTTTCCAAGCATTCCAGCAACACGCCCTTGCCGACCATTCCAGTCGCGCCGGTGATGATGACGTTTATTGTCATTGCTGAGGACCACTCCTGAAATGGATATTCCTGCGATCAGATTCACGCGGCTGGAAGACCAGCCACGATCTGCTCTTGATCTGACGATCAGATTCACGTGTCTGGAAGACCAGCCACGATCTGCTCTTGATCTGACGATCAGATTCACGTGTCTGGAAGACCAGCCACGATCTGCTCTTTCCAGTCGCGCCGGTAATGATGACGTTAATGGGCATCGGTCTCCCCTCCCCACCGAGGGAGGGGATTTAGGGGAGGGGGTGCGTACGCTGAATTCACTTGATTACAGACGTTAATGGTCATGACCCGACCATGTTTGTGCGCAGAAATTCCAGCGTGCGGTCCAGGGCCAATGTTGTGTGCTCGGCTTGTGCCTCGCGATTAAACCCGTGGCCCGCGCCGGGGTAGGAATGAATCTTTGCCTGAGGATAAGCCTGTTGAATGGCGAGAATATCGCCTGGCGTGATGGACCGGTCCTCGCCGCCAAAATGCAGCATCACCGGGCAATACAAATCCCCGTCCAGATGCTGGGCGATACCGCCGCCGTAATAGCCAACCGCCGCCTGAACATCCAATTGTTGGGCCGCCACCCAGGCCAGCGTTCCGCCCCAGCAATAGCCCACCACGGCAACATTTCCACCCCCACTGCCCGCACCAAGGCCATCCCCGCGCAAGTGTTCCAAACACGCGGCAACATCCATCATGGAATAATTTTCGGGGATCAACTTGCGCAGGCCGACGCCGACCTTGAAGCCCTTTTCTCCGTATTCCAGCTCAATGCCCCGCTGAACCCGGTCGAACAGGGCAGGGGCCACGACGCGATAGCCTTGGCCCGCAAAGCCATCGCACACCGATCGGATGTGGGGGTTCACGCCGAAAATTTCCTGGATCACGATGAGCCCGGGGGCTGTTTCTTCCCCCGCCGCACTTTTCGTTCTCGGCTCCGCCGAATAGATGGCAAATTCGTGGCCGTCCTCGGCCTTTAGTGTCCGTTGATCCCCCATGGCCTTAAGCCTAACGCATTTTACAAGCACGACGAAAAAACAGACACGCCCGGCCTTTATCCCCTCTCCCGCTGGCGGGGGGGCACCTGCGGTGCGCGGACGGGTGGGGCTGTCCAATTTGTCGCCTCATGCTCGACCTTGAAATCAATTTGACTGGAGAAAAGCGAAAGCTGGTATGCTTCTTCAGGTTGAATAATGTCAGGGATCATCAATGGAAATTTCTGAAGTCCATTTTGATCGAATTTTCGCGGACGGAGCTCCAGAAGAAGTGCTCGCTGAGTGCGCAAATCTGTACTGTAAGCACTATGGAAAATGGTCACTTGAGAGCCCTATTGAAGAACATCGGGGCAAGCAAATTATTCGCAAATCAAAACATATTCCTGAGTACCTATTTGGTAACAACGCGTGGATCGCGACCGCACGGCACAAAGGAAGGTTGGTCGGGTATGCATGTGTTGTGCATTCCGCAAGGGGAAGTAGTCAAATAACGTGGATAACCCAACTCGTAATCCATACAGGGTATCAGAACAAACTGGTTGGATCGACGTTGCTAAACTCTATTTGGGGATTTTCAAACCATTTCGCTTGGGGAATTGCGTCCGCGAATCCCTACGCGGTTCGCGCCCTTGAGAAAGCGACCAGGAGGCGCTGCCATTCGGGAGCCATAAAGAAGGATGAAAGCGCTATAAGGGAATTTGTCGAAAAAATCCCTTATTTGAAGGGGCGCGATTTTTCCCTGACAGATTCCGAAAGTGTGATCAGCAGCGAATTCTTTCAGGACTTTTCTTCGCTGCCGGAACGACTCGCGAATGCATGTTCAAAAGGCGACCAATGGTTTCTCGGAGGTCTTGACGCGGGCCAGGAATGGATTGCTGCAACTTTCAACAGTCAAAAACAGTCTGAGTGGTCCGAGTCGGACCGAGAAAAATTTATGGCTATGTCAGGGTCAATTGCCCGAGAAGCGTATGAACGCATGCCCCAAGCCAATCATGCCTGGGCGTCGAAAGACAAGGCCGAAGCCGAAATCAAATTCATACTCGGAAAAACGGGGCTTCAAGCGGGTAGCAAGATTTTAGATTGGGGCTGTGGGACCGGCAGACACTCAGCAGCATTGGGTCGTAGTGGATTTAATGTAGTTGGGGTAGATTTTTCAGAGTCCGCCATACGGTTTGCGAAAGATTCCGTTGGCGACGTTGAGGTTCGACCTGAATTCATTGTCGGTGACTGCAGACGCTTCACGCACACTGACGTATTCGATGCTGCCATCTGCTTATACGATGTGATTGGTTCCTTTCCGGATGAGGAATCGAATTCTCGAATTTTGATCAACGCAATTGAGCATGTACTTCCGGGTGGATGGATTGTGATCGGTGTGATGAGTTATGAGTACATGGAGTCAATTGGCGCGCCCAAATTCTCTTCACGAGCGGTTTTTCGCGCCCTCAATGAGCTGCCCGCAAGCGAAACAATGAGCACCACCGGGGAGATTTTTGATCCCAAATACGTGCTCTTTGACAAAGATCGTCAGATTGCCTATCGAAAAGAAATTTTCGACCACGATGGTGAATTCCCGAGGCAGCTTATTGTGCGTGACAGGCGGTATCGCCTTTCAGAAATTATCGAAATTTGTAAGAAGGCTGCTTTGGATGTTGTAGCTGCTGGTCACATTAAAGCTGGAAATTTTGCCCTTGTTGATGCGACTCAAGGTGGCCTTACGAAAGAAATATTGGTGGTTGCCCGAAAAAAGCTCTCATGAATAGTTAGTATTCGGAGATTACGGTCTCCGCTTCCCGGATCAATGGTCCTCATCTTCGCTAGTCTCCGTCACCTCATCCGGCAAAGAGGTTTGAAGGCGCAGCACAGTATAACTTTTGGGTTCCCCGGTTTCGTCCAGTGTTACATCAATGTCGATGAGGAAAGTCGTTGTAAGCGGATTCAAGTGACCCTGCGTCATTTTTAATTTGTCTACAGAATCTTTCGTTGGGAAGTAGACTTTCAGCGGCCTATCACTGATGGCAGGAATGATTCCGAGGTCCCCGGTACGACCCTTCGGAACGCCGCCTCCGGAATTTGCCTGAAACCACCTAAGACGAACATTCCTCACAATTTCATGGCTTTCAGTTTGCTGCGGTTCCCCTTCCTCGAGTTCACGTCCCATGTTGACGTACGCACCCGCCAAATCCTGCTCGTTAAACTCATACTCCACATCAATTACTCGGTCGCCACTCTCTTTGTGAAATTTCGCTCGCTTCAGGCCAAGGCGAGCCCCTTTCCGCCCGGCTAGAGGTCTGATGAAGGTCTCCAAATCTTTGACGTCGTTGGGATCGAGGTTTTCTGGGCGTTCCTCCAACACGGAAAAATACTGAATAATTTTTCGAATCTTTTCGACGAAATCGGTCAACGCAGCGGCATGGTCGACCATTGAGGACGCAACGGGGATACCTATCACTCCCAAGTATTGGGCAACCTCAATTAGTAGTTGAGAGGAGTGAATTCTTGTTACAAGCAGCTTTGGATGTGGGATTTCACCAGTACCAAACCCGTGACTGGAACCGACTTTCGCGTACTGCCGGGCTAGAGCTGAAATTGACATCGACAATTCTTCCAGCTCCAACACCTCACTGCCAGAGCCGAACTCAATAATCAGCCGCTCATCGCTCGCTTCACGGGCCATAATATCCACCTCTACTGCGCCGAATTTAAGCAGCTCCCAATAGCGAATGTATAGGGGTGATTCAACTTCAAGGACGTGGGCGCGTCAATGGCAATTTATCGGGTGTGTTCGAGTGTCAAGAAGGCCGCGAAGGCCCCTCACCCCAAATTTTGAATCCCGATCGCCACGGCCACGCAGGCCACGAAAAATCCGCCGACCCGGGGGGCGAGCGCACGGATACGCATGCCGCCCATGCCTGCGCCGAGCACCGTCCCGGCCACTCCGGCCCCCAAAAAATAGGAAAAAAACCAGGCCACCAGAATGCCCATTGGCGCTGGTGAAATGGAGGCGAGGCCCAAGGCTCCCGCAGCGCCCACGAATAGACCAACCCGCACTCCCACCCGGACGCCCGCTAGTGCGTTCATGGGGGCGGCTCCCGCAGAACGCCCAAGCACCCAAGCCACCAAAATCGCCAGCACCAGAAACGCGCCATAGCCCAACGGGATGCGCCGGAACAGATCTTGTGGGGACAACAGAAATTCCCAGTCCTCGGCAAAGACCGTGGCGAATATCCCGGCGTTTAGGAGAAAATCCAAGCCAATCACCGCCAGCCAGGCGAGGACGATCAGAATGCCTAAGTGAAGACGCGGGTGGGTTGGGGTCATGGGCTGGATAATACGCCACCAACTCGCCAGCAAGGCAAGCAAGATGGACCCCCGGATCAAGTCCGGGGGTGACGGGGGAGGAAAGTGCAGATCGTGGCGAAGCCACGTGAATCTGAACGTCAGAAAATAGAATAAGTGCAGATCGTGGCGAAGCCACGTGAATCTGAACGTCAGAAAATAGAATAAGTGCAGATCGTGGCGAAGCCACGTGAATCTGAATGTCAGAAAAGAGAGTAAGTGCAGATCGTGGCGAAGCCACGTGAATCTGAACGTCAGAAAAGAGAAATAAGTGCAGATCGTGGCGAAGCCACGTGAATCTGAACGTCAGAAAAGAGAAATAAGTGCGGATCGTGGCGAAGCCGCGTGAATCTGAACGTCAGAAAAAGCTACACGTTAAATCTGAACAGCATCACGTCGCCGTCTTTGACTTGGTATTCCTTGCCTTCGGAGCGCATGGCGCCTGCCGCCTTGGCTCCCTGTTCGCCGCCGTGGGCGATGTAGTCGTCATAGGCGATGGTCTCGGCGCGGATGAAGCCGCGCTCCATGTCCCCATGGATGCGGCCGGCGGCTTGGGGGGCCAGGGCATCCGCCGGGATGGTCCAGGCCCGCGCTTCGGTGGGGCCAGCGGTGAAGAATGTGATCAGCCCAAGGAGGCCATAGCCCGCACGGATTACTTGGGTAAGGCCAGGCTCGGTGAGGCCCGCCGCGCCCAAGAATTCGGCCCGGTCGGCGGGGTCTTCCAGGACCGCGATTTCGGCTTCTAATGCCGCCGATATGGTGACACTGGCCGCGCCCTCCGCCACCGCCATGGCTTCAACTGCTGCCGAATGGGCGTTGCCCGATGCCGCGTGCGCTTCGTCGACATTGGCCACGTACAGCACCGGTTTTGCGGTGATCAAATTCAGCGGGCGGACTTCGTCATAATCTACATCTTTTTGTTGTGAAACTGGAATGCCGTCGCGAAGACCCCCCAATACCCTGTGCCAAATGTGCCAGATGCGCTTGGCGTCTTTGTCGCCGCCGCCGGCCTTTTTTTCCATGGACTCCGATTGACGTTCAAGACTTTCCAAGTCGGCCAACAGCAATTCGGTACGCACCAATTCGGCGTCGGCCACCGGATCGATGCGGCCTTCAACATGGGTCACGTCGCCTTCTTCGAAACACCGCAAGACATGCAGGATGGCATCGACTTCGCGGATGTTGCCAAGGAACTGATTGCCCAGGCCTTCACCAGCGCTGGCACCTTTGACCAGCCCGGCGATGTCGACGAATTCTTGGGTGGTCGGGGTGATCTTTGCCGCCTTTGCCAGGACGGCGAGTTGATCGAGGCGGGCATCGGGCACCGGCACGCGGCCGACATTGGGCTCGATGGTGGTGAAGGGATAGTTGGCGGCCTGGGCCTGGGCGGTGGCCGTCAAGGCATTGAACAATGTGGACTTGCCGACATTGGGCAGCCCAACGATCCCGCAGTTAAAGCCCATGGTCTTAAGCGCCGCCACCGCGGGTAAGCGCGATGGCGTTGGTGAACCCGGCGTCGTCACCGGCGGCCAAGTGCGGTGCGGCTTCGGCGATGGCATCGATCAACGGGTCGACCCATTCCAGATCGTCCTTGGAGAAATCGCGCAGCACATGGCCGTGGACTTTTTCCCGGTGGCCGGGATGGCCGACGCCGATGCGCACCCGGCGAAAATCCGATCCGAAATGCGCGCCGATGCTTTTGAGGCCGTTGTGTCCGGCGGTGCCGCCGCCAGTTTTTGTGCGGATCTTTGCGGCCTCCAGATCGATTTCGTCGTGGAACACCACAACGTCTTGGGGAGGGATTTTATAAAAATGCGCGGCGTCGCCGACGGAGATGCCTGAGCGGTTCATGAAGGTCATCGGTTTCAGCAACATCACCTGGTGGCCATCCATGGGGCCCTTGGTTGCCAGGCCGTGGTGCTGTTTGCGCCAGGGGGCAAAGCCGTGTCGGCGGGCAATGGCATCGACCACCATGAAGCCGATGTTGTGGCGATTGCCAGCGTACTCTGCGCCTGGATTTCCGAGCCCAGCGAACAGCAGCAATGTGGCCCCCTAGCTGTTGTCGCCTTCGCCGTCCTTGGCACCGTCGCCGTCGCCTTCGCCCTCGCCTTCGGCGCCTTCGCCCTCCAAGCCTTCCTCGCCTTCGAGTTCGCCCAACTCGGCTTCGGCCAGTGCGGCAGCGGCGGCTTCGGCGGCTTCTTCCTTGACCACGGTGGGTGCGGCGATGGTGGCGATGGTGAAGTCACGATCGGCGATCACGGGGCGCACGCCTTCGGGCAGGGTCACCGCGCTGATGTGCACGGAATCGCCAATTTCCAAATCGGTCAGGTCGCATTCAACGAATTCAGGAATGGCATCCACGCGGCAAATCATTTCGATGGTATGGCGCACAACGTTGACCAAGCCGCCGCGCTTAATGCCGGGGCAGTCTTCTTCGTTGACGAACACCGCCCGCACGTTGACCCGAACCTCGGCCCCCTTGGACAGGCGCCAGAAATCCACATGGATCGGCGCATCGGTCACCGGATGGATCTGCACATCGCGGGGCAGAACGCGCACCGTCTTGCCGCCCACTTCCAAATCGACCAAGCGATTTTCGAACCCGCCCTTGTCGACTTCGCGGCTCAACACCCGGGTGTCCAGGTCGATATTCTGGGGGTCATCGCCGCCGCCATAAACAATGGCAGGCACGCGACCGTCGCGGCGCAGGGCACGTGCCGCACCTCGGCCAGAATTTTCTCGGTGGTTTGCGCTTAATTCCAGTACGTCGACCATGGTTCTATCTTTCTAATCTAATCAAACAGGCTAGAGACCGAAGTCTCTGCATTCACGCGCTTCATTGCCTCGGCAATCAGCGGCGCAATGGTGATGCGTTGAATACAATCCGCATCGTTGGTCTCGGCCGTGGCGGCGATGCTATCGGTGGTCACCAACGCTTCCAAGGCCGAATTCTTAATTCTTTCAACCGCCCCACCGGAAAGCACCCCGTGGCTGGCATAGCTTACAACCGAGGCAGCCCCTGCGTCCTTCAACGCGTCGGCGGCGTTGCACAGGGTGCCAGCGGTATCGACAATATCATCAACAATCAGGCAGTGCCGCCCGGCGACTTCGCCGATCACGTTCATGACTTCGGACACACCGGCCTTCTCGCGCCGCTTATCGATGATCGCGAGGTCCGCGTCAAGGCGTTTGGCAAGGGCCCGGGTCCGCAGAACCCCGCCGATATCGGGGGAAACGAACACCAGATCGGTGCCGTTGAACTTTTTCTTGATGACGGGGGCAAAAACCGGCACGGCAAACAGGTTGTCGGTGGGGATATCAAAGAACCCCTGGATCTGCCCGGCATGCAAATCCATGGTCAGCACCCGGTCGGCCCCGGCGGTGGTGATCATGTTGGCCACCAGCTTGGCGGAAATGGGGGTGCGAGGCCCCGGTTTGCGGTCTTGGCGGGCATAGCCGAAATACGGGATCACCGCGGTGATGCGCCGCGCACTGGCCCGGCGCAAGGCGTCAATGCCGATCAGCAGCTCCATCAGGTTGTCATTGGCGGGATAGGACGTGGATTGCATGAAAAACACGCCCTCGCCCCGGACGTTTTCGTGGATCTCCACCCACACCTCGTTGTCACCAAAGCGGCTGATGGACGCCTTGGTGAGCGGGATGCCCAAATGTTCCGATATCGCCTGGGACAGCGCCGGATTGCTGTTGCCGGAAACCACCTTCATGTCAGCAATTCCAGTTGGCTTTTGGCCGAAAAATTAACAGTGAGCGCGGGATGTCCACGGCGTGCGCGGAATGTATCAGCAGGGGCATTGAGTCCACAAGAGGGAGCGGGGAATGCACATTGTCGAAGCAAGGCATTTCGCCCCAAAATGGCGCAAGACGGGGAATTTCCCTTGACAATTTAGGGTTATACCCGTATAAGTTGGCCCCACCCTGATGATCAGGTCTTGCGCCCGCCCCGGATCCTTTTTCTAGGACTCTCGGCGGGTTTTTTTGTGCCCAGAAATCGAACTGGGCGCTAAATCATCGGAAAAACAAATCATTCAATCGTGGCCCGGCATTCGCCGGGCCTTTTTTTTGCCAGAATTGGAGAACACAATGAGTAAACGACGCACAATCGAAGACACCATGGCGGATGCTTATGACTCATCCGTTGCGCGCCAACAGCGCGTGGAAAACGAAAAGAACGAGCGCGCCGAGCGACTAGTCGGCAAAACGATCGAGGAGACCATGGCCAACGTCTATGACGACATCCAAGATCGGGACCGAGGCAGCCGTGGGGCCGAGCAGAGCTATGAGTATGGCGCGCCGACGCCAACACCGGAACCGGAGCCCGAGCGGAATATTTGGTACGATGAACCGGATGAACCGGACGACCCGTATGATGAACCGGAAAATGCGTATGTCCCGCCGAAACCGACACCCGTTGTACAGACGTATCCCAGTGAGCAGCCGCCTGTGAGAAAACCGGCACCGGAGCCGGAAACCGAAGAAGACATCTATGGGCCTTATGCCGATTCGAACGCATTTTTCTCGGAGCTAGTGGCCCAGGCGCCGAATCCAACGCCAAATCCTTACGCTGGGCGGCAAGCTGCGCCGCCCGCCGCACCAACACCTGTTCAGCAACCCCGCAACCCGTATGATCCGTATGGGGACTACCGGCCTCCGATCCCCCGGACTCCCCAACAACCGCGCCCGCCAGTGGTTGGCGAACCAATGGATTGGAATGACGGGAATCCATGGGGCAATCCCTATCCGGTCACGCCAAAAGTGCCGCCGCAGCCACCACACCCGGCCCAAAACCCGCCTCCGCCGGTGGTCGGCGATCCGTTCGATTGGAGTGGCAGCAATCTGTTTGACACTCCCTATCAATCCGGGCCGGTGGCACCGAGACACCCACACCCGGCCCAACAACCGCCAGCTTTGATCCCAGCAACGGTGACACCGGATCCGCGCGGGCTGCAGCTCTCGGCGGGCACCGATTCCAGCGAATTCGACTGGACTGAAGATTCGAAATTGACCAAAGATTTTTTGGACCTGATTACCTATCTCGAATCCATAGGGGATGGACTCTATCAGGCGAAAAATGGTCACGCATTGGGACGGTATCAATTAACCCGTCCCGCTCGGTTAGATACCGGCATGATAGAATACATTGATTATCAGAAAGGCGAAGAGTGGCTGGAGGCTTATGGTGCGATTCCATGGGAGCGCTGGCTTGGCAAGCATGGAATAAATAGCGAGGAAGAGTTCCTAAATAATCCGGCTGTCCAGGAAAAAGTTATGGAGGAGTATTTGACTCGATATTTTGCGGGGATTCCCGGATTGCAGGAGCAATTTGACGGCCTAATCATCCATGGTCTTGGGAAGGCGCCCGACGACGAAAACCCGGAGCGAGTACGTGAGATGATCTACCTGGAGGATGGGGCCCTGCTTGCCGCCGCCCACCGAGAAGGCCCCACTGGGCTCAAGCAGTACTTGGAGCTGCTAAAAGAACATGACGGTGATTCGCTCAAAGCTCTGACGTTCGAGGCAGTTCAAGAAAAATTTCCTGACTTAGACCGTGTGAAAGTCCAAGCAAAATTGGATAAGTTCGAAAGGGTCGAAACACGGCTGCGGCAATTCCAAGGTATCGAGCCGTGGAAACCCTAGTGTTGGGGGGACAGTGAATCCTCGAAAACTCCTTGCCGCCATCCTGGTTATCGGGGCGGCGTTTGGGACCACGCCAGAGGCGATGAGTGAGCCCAATGCCGTTCGGGTCAATTACATCCCGGGTTCTGTGTTTTTCGGCGGTGAAGGGGACCAACTGCGGGATCGCTTTCGCCGGTCGCTGGGGGTGGATTCATCGACACGCGTGGCTGCCGGCCTAGCGGACATCAATTTTGACGGCAGGGCTGAACTTTTCCTGACGACTGAGGCTCGGGAATACTGCCCGAACGCTGGATGCGACACAGCGATTTACTCGGTGGTCGACGGTGTGTGGAAGGTTGTCGGTGGGCTCAGGACCGTCAGTGACGAAGACGGTGTCCCATTGATTTATGTCCGTGAAGAAGTGGTCGATGGGATGCGAACCTACTACTCCTCCTATCACGATCCCATCGAAAATCCGGGGCCGGATCAGCTGATGAAATTCGGCACAGCGGACGAAATGATCACCGATGCTGAGTGGCCGGGATTGGTCGAAGGATTGATGCGCTCATGGTTGCAGGATTATTGGGATCGTGATCGCTGGCTTTATGGCCGCCATGCCCTGAACGATGACGGGATCGATGAAGTGCTCATCACGTCGGCGCCCGGAATTGGATGCAGCAACTTATCGTGCGTTACCCACCTGTATTCAAAAAAAGGAGATAGATGGTTCCTGTTGGAAACCTACGTGTGGTTCGATGCCCTAATTGGGGACGATGGCCTGCCCAAAATTTACGTCCGCGATGAATTTCGAGAAGGCTACCGAACAATTTACACCAACCTCGGCGGTCCTCGGGAGCGCGTGCCGTTCCCGGTTTCAGAATGACTCTCAGATTTGGCCGAAATCTCCTGGCCGCCACCCTTGCTTTTGGAGTGGCAGTCGCGGCTTCTCCGGCCGCCCTGGCGGCGGAGCAGGTCAGATACCATGAGAGAAACTTTGAAACCGGCGCTGCGATGGACTCGGTTCGCGAGCTGTTCCGCCAAGCCCGAGGGATTGATCCAGGGACGACGGTGCCTGTGGGATTGGGCGATATAGACATGGACGGTCAGCCGGAGTTCTTCCTAACTGATATTCAGGGTATTGCGGTGACCTTGGCTGTGTGACCTTGGTTTACAAACTCTCCGAAGGGGAATGGACCGTAATCGGCGAATTGGTCGCTGAAATCGGAAACAATGGCGATCCTTTAATTTATGTCCGCGAGGAAGTGGTCGGTGGCATTCGCACTTTCTACTCGTCTCGGCACGAACCGGTGGAAAATCGAGGGCCCGATAGGCGAGTCGCTGTCGGGACCGCCGAAGAGATTTTCACTGAAGAAGAGTTGAGAATTTTTCCACCGCTAAATTTCGGTACACCTGCGGAATTGTTGTTTGGCCGATTCGACATGGACGACGACGGGGTGGACGAGGTGTTTACTGCCTACCTCTCAAATTCAGTGTGCAACGAACTCTGCTACCCCACGGATTTCCGGACCTTGTTCCAAGGCAAGTGGTTTACGCCCGTCGCTTTTATGGATTTTTTGATCGCCCGGTTGGGGGAGGATGGCCTGCCCCATATTTATGTTCGCGATGAATGGCGGTGGAAATATCGCACCTACTACACCAGCCTCGACGGTCCTCGGAGGCGCGTGCCGTTCCCGACGCCAGAATGATCTGCCCGCTCTTTACCCCAAACAAATCAACTGATGTTGCCTCCCTGCCCACGACCGTGGGTCACCCCAAACAAATGACCGAAAGCTGCCTACCTGTCTCGGGGTTGCCGGATATGGAAGCCCGGCGATAGCTGAAGAACTTAGTGTCTTCGGCAAAGGTGTCGTGGCCCAGGTCCAAGGCGCGGACGCCGGAGTCCAAAAGCCGCGCGGCGATGTACCCGGGCAGGTCGAACCGTAGTTGGCCGGAGGCATCGGAAAAAAAGGCGTCGTTCGCTGGGTCCTGGGCCTTAAACAATTCGGGAAATTCCGGGCCGACTTCGTAAGACCCTGGGCCGATGGCCGGGCCGATGACCGCTTGGATGTTTTTCGGCTTGGCACCTAAGGTCTCCATGGCCCCCACCACCGATCCCAAAATACCCCCCAATGCCCCGCGCCATCCGGCGTGGGCGGCTCCGATGACGCCGGCGTTTTCATCGACCAATAAAACAGGCGCGCAATCGGCGGTGAGCAGCCCTAAGGCGACGCCGGACTGTGCCGTGACCAGTGCGTCGGCCTCGCGCGGCTCGTGGGTTTTATCGTCATTGGGGCCCGTGGTGATCACCGATGTGGCATTACCGTGGACTTGGCGCATGGTGACCAAGCCGCCGGGCCAAATGCCCAGGTTGTTACAGGCGCGGATGCGGTTTTCGGCAACGTTCGCCACCGTGTCGGGGGTCGATCTTTTGTCAGCCTGGGCGGCGCAGTTGAGGCTTTCGTAATGGCCCTCGGAAACCCCCCCTTGGCGGCCGAAAAAGCCGTGCTTCAAACCGATCACCCCGGATAGGCTGCTGGCTTGGAAGGGACTGACGATGGGTTGGGTCATAGGGATTTCTCCAATCCCGCAAGGGGAGGCAGATCGGGATGGCTTAACCCCAACACCTTGAACAAGCTGCCCATGGCTTTGCCCCCAACAAGTCTATCCAGCGCGGAATCGATATCTGTGTGTTGGGCGTCCGTTGCCACCCGGCGCAGGGCCGCGGCGCGCTCGGCGATCCCCAGTGCTGTGAGGAACGCCCCTTGGGTCACCGGGCCCCACACGGTCGCGCCTGCTTCCGTCGCGCCTTTAGCGAGCATGGCGAAATCCACGTGGGCGCACAGGTCCGCCGTGCCGGGGGCGTCTAATGCGGGATGGGGTTTGTGATGGGCCACGGCTTGGAGTGT
>JABHVE010000044.1 GCA_018658465.1 Alphaproteobacteria bacterium | reverse complement strand
GTGGAGCCCGGACTTTCCTCCCCTGCCTCGGCGAACCGGAGCAAGAGCGGCCACCTGGCCATCTGACGCGACTCTTTAGGTAATACCCCTCCCTGGTTCCGTCAACGGCGGGGTTTTTTCGCAAAAAGAATGGCAATCGCCGCAGGTCTTAAAGTAAGGACACGGAAAGAACATACCAAGAACACAATTCCGCCGTAATTGAACCTTACCCATGGCCAGCAACGGCGAGCCCAGGGGTCCGCGAATACATCAACGGCCAAAGAAGAAGTGTGACGACTTCTCAAAACCCCATAGAAATCAACTGGTTTCCCATTGACGACCATATACACCCATGATATCCCATATCGTCCCATACAAGAGGATCTCGAAGCCGATAATCGCTTCGGGGCATCGGTGGGACCGCCGGAGGGGCGTAACCCTTC
Source organism: Alphaproteobacteria bacterium (assembly GCA_018658465.1). GTDB lineage: Bacteria > Pseudomonadota > Alphaproteobacteria > UBA2966 > CAIVPW01 > JABHVE01. The sequence goes on along the minus strand of JABHVE010000044.1, from coordinate 5,353 downwards.
GCTGGGCCGGGGCATGGGATGGCGTTATTCCTCTCCACATTCGTCAACAAGATCGACAAAAAGGGTCGAGTCTCTGTGCCGTCCGCATTCCGCGCGGCGCTCACATCTCAGGGATTCCCCGGTGTCATCCTGTTTCCGTCCTTTAGCCTGTCGGCGATCGAAGGCTGGGGCATGGACCGGATGGAGTCTTTGTCTGCCGGAATTGATGAAGACTTCGATCCCCTTGGCAACGACCTAGATGAAGTCGCCAACACGATCTTTGCCAAATCCGATCAGCTTGGGTTCGATTCCGAAGGCCGGGTCATGGTCTCGAACAAGCTTTTGACCCACGCAGGGATTTCTGACCAAGCGGCTTTTGTCGGCCGCGGCGCATCGTTTCAAATATGGGAGCCGGGCGCTTTCCAGGCCCATCAAGACGACGCCCAAAAGAACGCCAAGGACAATCCTCAGAAATTAAAACTTTCCCCACGCAAAGGCTCTGAGAAGTAGATGGCCGCCCCGGTCACAGGCGGTACCCACATCCCCGTCATGCTGACTGAAGTGCTCGCTGCGTTATCGCCAAAGGATGGCGGTGTGTATGTGGATGGCACTTTTGGCAGCGGCGGGTACAGCACGGGCATTCTTGGCGCCGCCGATTGCGCCGTATGGGCCATCGACCGTGATCCGCAAGCGATCGCCCGGGGCCGGGCCATGGCCGCCGATTTCGATGAACGCCTTGGACTGATCGAGGGCACCTTCGGCGACATCGCTGAACTGATCAGCGACCACGCGCCAAATGGCGTCGACGGCGCGGTCTTTGATTTAGGTGTGTCGTCCCCACAGATTGACCAAGCGGAACGCGGATTTTCGTTTTCGATGGATGGGCCCTTGGACATGCGCATGTCCCAATCGGGCCTCAGTGCCGCCGATGTGGTTCGCGACCAGTCAGAATCCGACCTAGCAAAGATCATCTTCGAGCTGGGTGAAGAACGCTATGCCCGACGCGTCGCCAAGGCGATTTGCGCGGCCCGGGCCGAAGCCCCCATCGAGGGCACCAGCCAATTGGCTGACATTGTGAAGTCAGTGATGCCGCGCAAGGTGCCGGGGACCGGTGGTAAATCACTGCATCCGGCAACGCGGACTTTTCAAGCTTTGCGGATTTTCGTCAACGACGAGCTGGGCGAGTTGCGCCGGGGTCTGGCTGGGGCCGAAAAGATTTTGGCCGAAGCAGGTCGCCTTTGCGTGGTGTCGTTCCATTCATTGGAGGACCGCGTGGTGAAGCGGTTTTTGTCCGCCCGCACCGGCCGTGACGCAAACCCCAGTCGCCATTTGCCGCCGGCGTCCAATGTTCGGCCGCCATCGTTTGCGGATGCCTCGCGCTTGGTGCGGCCGTCGGCCAGTGAAGTCGCCGACAACCCCAGAAGCCGTTCGGCGCGCTTGCGGTTCGCCACACGCACCAGTGCCCCGGCGTGGGAATTGGAGGGCGCGGCATGAGCCGGGTCAGCGTCATCACCATCCTGCCCGTGGCTGCTGCCGCCGTACTGGCGATTGGCCTGTACGCCATGAAATATGAAGTGGCGCGCCTGGAAACTCGGGCAAACGAATTGCAACGTTCCTTGATCGCGCAAACCGAGACCTTGGGCGTTCTGCAATCCGAATGGAGCTATTTGAACCGTCCCGATCGTTTGCGAGAGCTGGCATTGCGGCACCTGACGTTGGTGCCCGTGGCGGTTCAACAGATCGGAGCATTAGACGAAATTCCTCTCCGTGCCGCGCCCGCGGTTGCGGATAACCGGGGTCCTCTCTCCCGGATTAAGCCGGCCAATTTGCCATCCGCCCAGATGGCCCAGGTCGGTGAGCGAGAGGCTCCATGAGCGGTGTAGTGCTCATGGGACAGCGTGGCGCGGACCCGACTGGTACTCCTCCCAACCAGCGGGTCCGCGTCAGCGCGTCTTCCGGCGGCGACGCCCTTGGAACCGGACACGCGCGCCTGACCGTTGTTGCCACTTTTTTTGCAATTGCGTTCGCCATTGTCGCCGGGCGGATAATTGATTTGTCTGCCTTCAACGACGATCGCGGCACCGGAACATCTGCCAGCGTTGCCACCGGGCAATCGGTGCGTGGTGATATCGTCGATCGCAACGGCGTCGTCTTGGCGTCCAGCCTGGCGGTGGCGTCCCTGTATGCCGAACCGCGGCGGATTGCCGATCCGGCACTGGCTACCGAAGCCCTGATGGCGGTGCTGCCGACCTTGGATCACGGCCAAGTCTTTGAAAAACTATCCACCGGCAAAAGCTTTGTTTGGCTGCAACGGCATCTAACGCCCTCTCAGCAAATGGCTGTGAACGCCCTTGGTGTCCCCGGTCTTGGTTTCCGCACTGAACAGCGCCGGGTTTACCCCCACGGGGCACTGGCGGCTCATGTGGTTGGATACGCCGGAATCGATAATCACGGCCTGGGCGGAATTGAACAATATTTCGATGCTGACTTGCTGGGCGGTGGCGGCCAGGTTAGTGCCCTAGAGCTAAGTATTGATGTGCGCACCCAATATGCGCTGCAGGAAGAATTGGCGTTGGCCCTGGAAGAGTTCCAGGCAATTGGTGCCGCCGGATTGGTGTTGGACGCCCGCACTGGCGAAATCATCGCCATGGTGTCTTTGCCGAATTTCGATCCCAATCAAATTGGCACTTCATTGGCCGACGGGCGATTTAATCGCGCCAGTCTTGGAGTGTACGAACTGGGCTCGACCCTGAAAATCCTGACCATCGCCATGGCTTTGGAATTCGGCACCGCAACCCTGGAATCGGAATTCGATGCAACGGAGCCGTTGCGGGTTGGTCGGTTCACCATCCGTGACGACCATCCAGAATCCCGCTGGCTCAGCGTCCCGGAAATTTTCATCCATTCATCGAACATCGGCGCCGCGCGCATGGCCATGGAAGTGGGTGCCGATCGCCAGCAAGAATTCTTGAACCGCATGGGATTGATGTCCCGGGCGGGTGTGCAGTTGCCAGAAGTCGGTACACCGATTGTTCCAAAGCCCTGGCGGGATACCAGCACGATGACCGTCGCTTTTGGCCATGGCATTGCGGTGAGCCCCTTGCAATTCGCCGGCGCAGTTGCCGCCACGATTAATGGCGGCTGGGCCGTGCCGCCGACCTTGATCAAATCCCAAGGCCCGGTGGACCGGCAACGGGTTCTGTCAGGGGAAACCTCCGAGGCCATTCGCCGATTGTTGCGGCTGAATGTTTTGGAGGGCACCGGCACTTTGGCTGCGGCTCCTGGATTCTTGGTGGGCGGCAAAACTGGGACGGCGGAAAAGGCCAGAGGTGGCGGCTATCAGTCGGACGCCCTGGTGTCTTCCTTCGTCGGCGCCTTTCCCATGAATGACCCCCGTTATGTGGTGCTTGCTCTGTTGGACGAGCCCCAGGGGAATGACAGCACAAAAGGCTTCGCCACCGCAGGGTGGACAGCAGCCCCGGTGGTTTCCCGGGTGATTTCCCGCATCGGCCCGCTTTTAGGGGTGGAGCCGGTGGATACGATTTCGCGAACAGCCCAACAGGCGCTGTTCATTTCCTTGGATGGGAGGACAGCAGGTGCAGCTTTCTGATCTCTACGCCACTGGGTTGACGACCGAAAACGATCCAGAAATTTTGGGGCTTTCTGCAGACAGCCGGACGGTAACGCCGGGCACTTTGTTTGCTGCCCTAAAAGGTGTCGCCGCAGACGGCGCAGACTTTATTCCCCAGGCGATTGCCAATGGGGCGGTTGCGATTTTGGCGGATCCGGGAACGGCGTCTGCCAGCATCCCGGTACCCGTCATTGAAGATCAAAATCCCCGGCGGGCCCTGGCGCAAATCGCGGCGAAATTCTTCGGCTCCCAACCCGAAACGGCGGTGGCTGTCACCGGCACCAACGGCAAAACTTCGGTGGCGGGGTTTGCCCGTCAAATTTGGAAACGCCAAGGCCTGACCGCTGCAACACTCGGCACCTTGGGTGTGCTGGGGCCGAATGAGACAGAAATTTTACGCCACACAACGCCGGAGCCCATCGAGCTGCACCGGGTGTTGGCGGATCTTGCCCAATCGGGTGTGACCCATGTGGCCTTGGAAGCTTCAAGCCATGGGCTTAGCCAATCGCGTTTAGCTGGCACAAAATTAAAAGCCGGTGCGTTTACCAATTTGTCCCGCGACCATTTGGATTATCACCCAACGGTCGAAGCCTATTTGGCCGCGAAAATGCGCCTATTCACCGAAATCATGGATGCCGACGCTACCGCAGTTCTGAATGCCGATTCCCATGAATATCCGGAAATCGCAGCGGCCTGCCGGGCCCGTGGCCAACAGGTCATCGGCTATGGCCGCCACGCGGCTGATCTTCGGGTCACCGGTTTGCGGCCCAACGGATCTAGCCAATATCTGGAAATGCGCATGAATGGTCAGGACCACAGCCTGCGCTTGCCTTTGCTTGGGGATTTCCAAGTTTGGAACGCCTTATGCGCGGTCGGACTAGTCATCGCAACGGGCGGTGACGCCGACGCCGCGCTAGACTCACTGGAACATTTGCATGGGGTTCCTGGACGTCTGCAATGGGTGGCGGAACACAATGGCGGCCGGGTGTTCGTGGATTATGCCCATACACCCGATGCCTTGGATCACTGCCTGCGCGCCTTGCGCCCCCATGCAACACACCATCTGACTGTGGTGTTCGGATGCGGCGGCGAACGCGACACCGGCAAGCGTGAACAAATGGGTCAGATCGCCTGTGGCTTGGCTGACCGGGTCATTGTCACGGACGACAACCCGCGCAACGAAGATCCCGCCATCATCCGCAAACAAGTCATGACCGGTTGCGATCACGCCGTGGAGGTTCCGGGCCGCGGCGAGGCAATTCGCGCCGCCATCGCCGGGCTGGATGAAGGCGACATTTTGGTGCTGGCGGGCAAGGGCGTTGAGTCGGGACAGGATATTGGCTCAGAAGTCGTGCCCTTTGACGATGCCACCCAGGCACAGGCCGCTGCTCAAGAATTCCGGGGAGCCGCATAGACGTGACTCTTTGGACCTCTGATGACGCCAAAGCCGCGACGGGTGGTGCCGTGACCGGTGCCCCATGGGCGGCGTCGGGCGTTTCCATCGACAGCCGAACGGTGGCACCGGGGGATTTGTTCGTGGCGCTTTCTGGGCCCAACTTCGACGGCCATGAATTTGCAGCGGATGCCTTTGATCGCGGCGCGGCGGCAGCCATGGTGGCGAGGGGGCTTCCGGCTAACCCGCCGACGGTCGTGGTTGATGACACTCTGGATGGGTTGCGTGCATTGGCGCGGTTTGCCCGGGCCCGGTGTGGCGCCCGGATTGCCGCGGTCACCGGCAGCGCT
>JABHVE010000144.1 GCA_018658465.1 Alphaproteobacteria bacterium | reverse complement strand
TGCTGAATTCCTATTCCGGTTGGGCCGCCGCCGGGATCGGCTTCACCCTGCAAAACTCCGCCCTGATTGTCACCGGAGCCTTGGTGGGATCGTCGGGTGCCATCCTTAGCTACATCATGGTCAAGGCCATGAACCGATCGTTTATCAGCGTCATCTTGGGTGGCTTTGGCGGCGATGCGGCGACCAGCAGCGCAGTCAAGACCGACCGCCCGGTCAAAGCAGGTAGCGCCGATGATGCCGCGTTCATTTTGAAGAATGCGTCGTCGGTGATCATCGTTCCCGGCTATGGCATGGCAGTGGCCCAGGCCCAGCACGCCTTGGCGGAAATGGCCGACAAATTGAAGGCCGCTGGTGTTCGGGTGCGTTACGGCATTCATCCGGTGGCCGGGCGTATGCCGGGGCACATGAACGTGCTGCTGGCCGAAGCCAACGTGCCCTATGAAGAAGTGGAAGAATTGGAGGAGATCAATTCGGATTTTGCCAACACCGACGTTGCGTTCGTGATCGGTGCCAACGACGTCACCAACCCAGCCGCCCGCGACGATCCGGCCAGTCCCATCTACGGCATGCCGGTTTTGGATGTGGACAAGGCCCGCACGGTTTTATTCGTAAAGCGGTCCCTGTCGCCGGGCTATGCCGGGATCGACAACGATCTTTTCTATGGCGACACCACAATGATGCTGTTCGCCGACGCCAAGAAAATGGTCCAGGACATCGCCTCGGAACTGGGCTAGGTCACGCAAATGGCGATTCTAAAAATCGCCCGCATGGGCCATCCGGTTTTGCTGCAAAAGGCCGAGGAAGTCCCTGACCCGACGGCCCCAGAAATCAAGCAGCTTGTTGCCGACATGATCGAGACCATGGACGACGCCCACGGCCGAGGCCTGGCCGCCAACCAAGTCCACGTGGCCAAGCGCGTCGTGGTATTTCACCCCCCCGCCGACCCCACGGATGACCCCACTGATGAAGACGCGGAAGACCGCGAGGCGGCGGACGCTGATGAGGAAGAAGGTGAGGCAGATGACCCGCCCGTGCTGGCGCTGATCAACCCGACGCTGGAAGTCCTGGACGATGAATTGGTTCCGGGGTGGGAAGGCTGCCTATCGGTCCCGGAAATGCGCGGCGTGGTGCCACGGTTTTCCCGGGTGCGGTATTCGGGAACGACCCCCGACGGCAAGCAATTCGAGCGTGAAGTCAGTGGCTACCACGCCAGGGTGGTCCAGCACGAATTCGACCACTTGGACGGCATTCTGTATCCCATGCGCATGGAAGACTTGGGCCTGTTGGTGTTTGAGTCGGAATTCCATCATTATTTGGGATCCTCTGATGATGAGTCTTCCATCGAAGACGACGATGATGAAAGCGAAGACGATGAAACCGACGACTGATCCCACTCTGGAAGCGGCCCGGACCAAGATCCTGGACGCGGCCCTGACACGTGTCGCCGATGAGGGCTGGACCAGCGATGTCCTTGATCAAGCGGTCGTGGAGTCAAATATTGATGCGCCCCTGGCCGCTCGCGCATTCCCGAATGGTCTCGCCAGTCTGATCGACGCGTTTCACCGCCGTGCCGATGCCTCGATGGAAAAGCGCCTGGCCCAAACAGATTTGTCGGCGATGAAAATTCGCGATCGCATTTCCTTGGCCGTGCGCTTGCGGCTGTTGGCCATGGAACCTCACCGAGAGGCCGCCCGCCGGGCCATGGTGGTGCAAGGGTTGCCGGCAAACGTGGGGCCGTCCTTGGCCGGGCTCTACCGCACCGCCGACGCCATTTGGTACGCCATTGGCGATACCTCCACCGATTTTAGCTTTTACACAAAACGCGCATTGGTCAGCGGCGTTTACGCCTCTACATCCGTGGTCTGGATGTCCGATCAGTCAGACGAATTCGAAGACACCTGGGCGTTCTTGGATCGGCGGATTACCGACGCGTTGAAGCTAGGCGGTTTGCGGCGAAAGCTGCCTAGTCTTGAGGGTCTTCTGGGGCGCTGGCCTGGGCCGCGCGGTATTCGGCGACCTTTAAGTCGATCGCCGGGTCGCTAAGGCCCAAGATCGCCGCCGCCATCAGCGCCGCATTCACCGCCCCCGACCGGCCAATTGCCAAGACCCCAACGGGAATACCCGCCGGCATTTGCACCATGGAAAGCAGGCTATCCATGCCATCCACCTTACTTTCCATGGGCACCCCCAACACCGGAATGCGCACCCGCGAGGCCACGACCCCTGGCAGGGCCGCTGCCATGCCGGCACCGGCAATAATGACTTTGATCCCACGTTCCACGGCGGTCCCCAGGTATTCGTCCAAACGATCGGCGTTGCGGTGAGCCGATATCACCTTGGATTCAGCGGCGATACCAAGCTTTTCCAAGGTGTCTGCGGCGTGACGCATCGTCGGCCAATCTGACTGGCTTCCCATTAGAATACCGACCAAGGGGCCTTTTTCGACCACAATTAACTCCATTTTTAGGGTGGGGCGCACAGTATAGGCATTCAGCGCCAATGATTGGGCAAAATGGCACCTAAATCCGCAATTAATTTGGCAGTTTACCGGCCCAGGTCATCGGCGTTAGACTCAAGCCAGCTTATGGTGCGCGATGAAAATTGAGCCCACGCGAGGGGTGAGCGGTGCTGTTCGGGGAACCACGGTTTCCCGCAACGGTCGGCTTGAGAAAAAAGCCGCCCCGGCCGCCGCAGCCCAGGGTCAATCAGACGCTCCCAGCGGCCTTTCAGACTCCGTCGAAATTCTTGGAATCCCCGAAGCAGAGTTGACGCCAAAGGTTCGCGACGCCTTGATGTCATTGATGTCAGACGTTGCCGATTTGCGCCGCGAGGTGGCTGCGGCCCGGGATCACATGGCACATTTGGAACGCATTGCCGACCAGGATGTGTTGGTGCCCATCGCCAACCGCCGGGCGTTCGTGCGGGAGTTGAGCCGCGCCGTTGCCGCGACTGAGCGGTACGGCGGCAAGGCGGCGGTTGTGTATTTCGACGTCAACGGGTTCAAGGATATTAACGACAAATTGGGCCACCCTGCGGGGGACGCGGCCCTGCACCACATTGCCGACATCTTATCGCCAGCGTCCGTGAAACAGACACCGTGGGGCGCTTAGGGGGAGACGAATTCGGCGTTATTTTGAGCCATTCAGAAGACGAAGAAACCAAGGACAAGGCGGAAGCGTTGGTGGACGCCATCCACGCCGCTCCGTTCATGTGGGAGGGCCAATCCATCGACGTCCAGGTGGCGTTTGGCGCCTATACGTTCCAACCGGGCGAAAACGCAGATGATGCATTGGCGGCGGCAGACCGCGCCATGTACGCGCACAAAAAAGGAATAAAAAAAGCCGGGTAAATCGGTCAGGCAATGATGTCAGGGAGCAATGCGGCCTCGATGCGGGAGATTTGATCTTTGATGGCGAGTTTGCGTTTTTTCAGACGCTGGACGGGGACCTGGGTGACCGGTCCTTCGGCGACGAGCGCCGATATGGCTTCATCCAGGTCGCGATGCTCGTCTCGCAATCCGATAAGCTTTGTTTTCAGTTCCGTACGGTCGGAAGGATCAGACCCGGGCCTGTTCATTGCCAAACAATACACCCAAAAACCCAGCGGCGCGCCTTTTTGGCCCCCGGAACACGATCAACTTTCGGGTCAATCCGTATGACCCTGCCGCCCAACCCATTCTGGGAATATTCGGTGACGTTGTTTCAAGACGAATCCGTTGCCATCGCTTGTTTGGCTTTGCAGGAACGCCATCTGGCCCGGGTCGACGTGGACGTGAACATTTTGCTGCTGTGTGTTTGGGCCGCCGCCAACGGACATGGGGAACTGGACGACCAAGATTTTTTGCGGGCAATTGCCGCCGTCACCCCCTGGCGCCGAGATGTTTTGCTGCCCCTGCGCGGGGCTTCGCGCCAATTGTTGGGGGATGGCGTGGAGCCGGTCCCGGAAGAATTGACCGGCGATTTGCGCCAAGAAATCACCCACGCAGAATTGGAAGCAGAGCGCATCGAACAATTGCTGTTGGTGCAGTTGATTAATCCCGCACCACCTTCGTTGGAGTCTGATCAGTCCAAGGCGGAAAATGCCGCCACCAATTTTGCCCGATATTTCGCCCGAATTGGGCTTGCACCAAGTACCGAGGACGCGGCGGATTTAGCCGCAATATTGGAACGCGCGTTTCCGGAAGAAGCGGCGGGGGCCGCGCCGGTAGACGCTTGAATTTACCCCTAAACGAAAGGACAGCCCATGGAGCTTTATGACGCCGCCAAACTACAACAGGAGCACAAGCGCCTAGAGGCATCGATTGAAATCGAAAACGCCAGACCCGCCCCTGACGACGCCCTTCTTGGGGCGCTAAAACGCCAAAAATTGAAGGTTAAAGATCAGATCGTGGCGCAAGCCACGTGAATCTGATCGTAAATTAGGTCAGAAAAAAAGCTTAGAAGTTACGCTCCGGGCTCGGAGTCCGGCTCTTTGCCCTCGGGTTCGGGCTCGGTTTCGGTTTCGGGTTTGGGTTCGGGGGCATCGCCAAACACGCTTTGGGCGCTGTGTGCCTGAGGGGCGGCAGCCGCCAGTTCTGATTCCGGGCGGAGATCGGTTTTGACCAACGTCGGAGTGGCGGGCAGACCGGGTTCTGGGGTCTCGGGCACCACCTCTTCCGGGGCCTCCACAACACCGTCGCCGCTTGCATTCTTTTCCCGTGCCTTTCGCGCGGCATCCCGGCGTTCCCGATCCAAGCGACGCTGTTCTTTGGCCCGGGCTTTTTGCAAGGCCTGGTCCAGATCCAATTGGGTGCACATGCCAAGGCTGACCGGATCGTTCGGTTTTAGTTGCTGCATATTCCAGTGGGTGCGATCGCGTACCGAATTGATGGTGGGTTTGGTCGTGCCCACAAGCTTTGACACCTGGGTGTCGGTCAATTCCGGGTGGTACCGCAACAGCCACAAAATTGCGGCGGGACGATCATGGCGTTTGGATACCGGGGTATATCGTTGACCCTTTGTCCGGGCGCGGGGCCTGGGCACATCAGAATTTGCAATCGTCAGGCGGGCGGTTGGATCCTCTTCACACCGTTTGATTTCTTCCAGGGTCAGCTGGGCAGCGTTCACCGGGTCGGCACCTTGAAGCCCAGTGGCAACCTCGCCATCGGCCACGCCCTGAACTTCCAGAGGGTGAAGGCCAGTGAAATCAGCGATCTGAACAAACGATAAGGCGGTGTTATCCACCAGCCAAACCGCAGTCGCCTTGGGCATCAATGGCAATATCATAAACGTCTCTCCTTGGGCCCGGGCGCCGCAGGGGCCACAGGTTCAGCCCTTTGTCGGCGCTCCGCCAACCGGCGGGCCAAATGTGCGAAAAAATCGTGAAATCACGGAATACCTGAACTGATTATACCAGTTTGGCGTCAAGACCAACAATTCAACCCGTCGTCAACACGATCTTGCCGAAATGGGCCCCGGATTCCATGTAGGCGTGGGCCTGGGCGGCCTGGGCCAGGGGAAATTCCCTGTCGATTACTGAGGAAAACCTGCCTGCCGCCACCAGCGGCCAAACGCTTTGTTCAACCGATGCCGCGATGGCACCCTTTTCTGCCACCGGCCGGGCCCGAAGGGTGGAGCCAAAGATGCTGAGCCGATTGCGTAGCACCGGGGTTAAATCAAGGTCGGCCTTGCTGCCCAACAAAAATGAAATCAGCACCATTCGGCCGCCTGGACGCAGAATATCGATGCCCCGTTGGACATAGGCGCCGCCAACCATATCCAAAATGACATCCACCCCTTCACCGTTGGTGGCGTCCTTTATGACAGCGCCAAAATCCTGGGTTTGGTGGTTGATCGCTAGGTCAGCGCCCAAATCCCGGCAGGCCGCGCATTTTTCTTCTGATCCGGCGGTGGTGTACACCGTGGCACCAAATGCGTGGGCCAATTGGATCCCCGTGGTGCCAATGCCTCCGGATCCCCCGTGAATTAGTACCCGTTCATCGGTGGCCAGGGCCGCCGTTTCAAACAAATTGGTCCACACCGTGAAGGTGGTTTCCGGCAGGGCAGCCGCCTGGGTAAACATCAGACCATTTGGTATCGGCAAAACTTGTGGGGCCGGGGCAAGGCAATATTCCCCATAACCGCCCCCGGCAACCAAGGCACAAACCCGGTCGCCAAGGTTCCAGCGCTTTACCCCCGGCCCGATGGCGGCCACCACACCAGCGATTTCCAAGCCTGGGATGTCAGTGACACCGGGCGGCGGCGGATATCGCCCCTGGCGTTGCATAATATCTGGGCGATTGATCCCAGCAGCGGCCACCTTCACCAGCACTTCATTTTGCCCCGGGGTAGGAACCGGTCGGGTGGCCGGGACCAAGACCTCTGGCCCGCCTTTTCCGACAATCTCGATCGCCGTCATTTTCGTGGGAAGTTCGGTCGACAAATCACTGATTCCTATGAAAAAAATTCAATCGCGCTATTAAGGTCTCGTTAAGGGGTGTTGGGTATATTACAGACAGATGCATCAGGTTATCGCCATTTAGCGATTGTCATCTGATTGCGCCTCCCTGTTGAAGAACAAACTTGGGCCGCCAAATTGGCGGCCCATTTTTTTTCAGAGGGAGGAGGAAGTCTCAGGTCTAGGCCGCTTTGCGCTTGCGCTTGGAAGGCGCGGAAATCGCTATAGCCCGGGGCTTTTGCTCTTCCGGGACCTCGCGCAGCAAATCGATCCGAAGGACGCCGTTTTCAAGGTTGGCACCGGTGGCTCGTACGCCCTCGGCCAAGCTAAACCGCCGTTCAAACGGGCGGCCGCCAATGCCGCGATGCAGATAAGACACATTGGCTTCGTCATCGTTGTCGGCGGCAACGGTGCCGGTCACCAAGATTTCGTCTTCGCGCTGAGTAACGTCCAAATCGGCTTCGGCAAAGCCTGGGACAGCGACGGCGATGCGGAAATGATCGTCATCAAGCTGTTCGACGTTATAGCGCGGGCCAGGTTGATAGCGCGGGCCAGATTCACTGGCTCCGAAACCTGAAAAAAGATTGCTAAACGGGTCAAAGGGGACGCCTGTGCGGCGGGTCGGGGTGGGCGTGTAGTAACGCATGTCTCAAATCCTCCTAAAGGGAAGCAATTTGCAAGGCCCAGCAATGGATTGGGCGAAATTCACCAGTCCCGCCAAATGGCCGGGTCTGATCTCCAATGCCAGTATGGCCATCGGATCACTTGCAAATGGGAAGATTTGGGCCGGGGTCAATACCCCGGCGATTTATCCCGAAATAACGGGACCTACTTAATTCCGAAATCCTTAAAGCGGCGGTTGAATTTGGCCACTTGCCCGGCGGTATCCACCAGCCGCCCGCCACCGCCGGTCCATGCCGGATGGGATGTTGGGTCGATATCAAGGGTCATGGTGTCGCCTTCGGCCCCCCAGGTGGAGCGGGTCTCGAATTCGGTGCCGTCGGTCATCACCACCTTGATGGTGTGGTAATCCGGGTGCGTGTCGCTTTTCATCGTATTGGCTTCGCTTGGTTTGATATTGAAAATGTCTGGCGACTGTATATCTGTGACAGCACTGTCACGCAAGGGTGCGAAGGGTGCCATTGCCCAATGGGGGACCCTTGGAGTAGCTTCGCCAACCGATGAATATGGACGAAAACCTTTTCGAAACTGTTGCCCAGCGTACATTGGAATTCCTGGCCACCACGTTGGAGGAGGCTGGGGATTTCGAAGTTGATCTGGAAAACGGCGTGCTCACGGTCGAAGTGGACGATGTGGGGACATTTTTGGTCAACAAACACGCGCCGTTGCGCCAAATTTGGTATTCCTCGCCTATCAGTGGTGCGACCCATTACGCATTTGACGCCGAAGCCGGTGCGTGGGTATCGACCCGGGGCGGAGACGATTTGGCGAAGGTGCTGAGCACGGATTTTGCCGCCGGGCCCGGAGTGACATTGCCCGCCCTGAATTTTTCTTAGTTTTTGGAATTTTGAAGTGACCGAGACCGACACCGTCGATCAAGACCGCAAACATTCCCAATCCGTGGCCGGCGGCCGTCACGGTGGCCGCGGTTGGGATTCTGATTCCACGCCGGAGCGACCAAAGACCCGCAACATCCGCCATTTGGCTCGGATTTGGTCGTTCGTTAAGCCCCACGGCTGGCTGATGATCGGCGCGGCTTTTGCCCTGATTGTCGCCGCCGCCGCCACATTGGGCATTGGCCAGGCCTTGCGACTGGTGGTGGACCAAGGGTTCGACCCCGAAAACGCCGGGCAACTGAATTTTTATTTTCTCGCTGTATTCGGCGTGATCTTGGTTTTGGCCCAGGCCACGTTCATTAGGCATTATTTGGTTTCGTGGCTGGGGGAGAGGGTGGTTGCCGATGTGCGATCTGCCGTGTACGCCCGGGTCATTGGCATGTCGCCGGAATTCTTCGAGGTCACCCGTACCGGCGAGGTGATGTCGCGCCTGACCACCGACACCACGCTGATCCAAACCGTCATTGGCTCAAGCGCCTCTATTGCCTTGCGCAATTTGCTGATCTTCCTGGGCGGCACCGGATTCCTGGCCTTCACCAGCCCCAAACTGGCGGGGTTGGTGTTCTTGTTCTTGCCGTTTGTTTTTATCCCCGTGCTGATTTTCGGTCGGATCGTGCGCAAAATGTCGCGAGCCACCCAAGACCGCATCGCTGATGTGGGGGCCCATGCCGGAGAAAGCCTGAACGCGATCCAGACGGTCCAGGCCTTCAATCACGAAGACATCGACCGCACAGATTTTTCCACGGCTGTTGAAGGCGCGTTTCGCACTGCCATGCGTCAGGTGTTGGCCCGCAGTTGGCTGACTGTCACCGTCATCTTGGTGATGTTTGGGGCCGTGGATTTGGTCCTGTGGATCGGCGCCCAGGACGTGATGGCCGGAAACATGACCGGCGGCGAACTGGCAGCTTTCGTGTTTTATGCAGTGATGGCCGCCGGAGCCGTCGGCGCGTTGTCCGAAGTCGTTGGTGATTTGCAGCGGGCCGCCGGTGCAACCGAGCGCCTGATGGAATTGCTGGACGCCGAGCCGGATATTGCCGCCCCGGAAAATCCCAAAAAATTGCCGGAGCCGCCGTTGGGGGCAATCACGTTTGACGATGTGACGTTCGCGTATCCCACCCGGCCGGAGATCTCGGCCTTGAAGAATTTTTCCATCGACGTGAAGCCCGGTGAAACCGTGGCGCTGGTGGGACCATCGGGGGCCGGCAAAACCACCGTATTCCAAATGTTAATGCGCTTTTACGACCCCCAACACGGCACGGTGCGCATCGACGGCGTGCCGTTGGCCGAGGTCGACCCGGAAGACGCCCGACGACGGTTAGGGATCGTTCCCCAAGATGCTGTGGCGTTCGGCACATCGGCGGAAGAAAACATTCGTTATGGTCGCCCGGATGCCACCGACGACGAAGTCCGCAAAGCGGCCGTCGCGGCCCAGGCGGCTCAGTTCCTGGATGAGTTGCCCGACGGCTTCAAGACCGATTTGGGTGAACGGGGGACCCGGTTGTCAGGGGGTCAGCGCCAGCGCATTGCCATCGCCCGGGCGATTTTGCGCAACCCACCGATTTTGTTGTTGGACGAAGCCACATCCGCCCTGGACGCCGAATCCGAAAAATTGGTGCAGACGGCATTGGAGCCGCTGATGGAGGGGCGCACCACCATCGTCATCGCCCACCGCTTGGCGACGGTTCTGAAAGCCGATCGCATCGTCGTCATGGACAGGGGCGAAGTGGTTGCCGTGGGCACCCATGCCGAATTGTCCGCCCAAGGCGGCCTGTATGCCCGCCTCGCCAAACTGCAATTTGATGCAGCGTTGTTACCCGAAGAGAGCGCAGCGGCGGAATAAACCTCCACCCATTTTCGTCCGATACCCCCATGCTTTTTCCAGGACACCCCCACCCTAACCCTCCCCCGCAAGCGAGGGAGGGGATGGCCGTGAAGGCCTGAAATTTGTCAATCACACACTAATGTCGTCACCCCCGGACTTGATCCGGGGGTCCAGCTTTTCTTATGCTCAAAATCACATTCCGTATTTGAATGGACGCACGCATTTATAACGCCCTCGGACAACTCGCACGAACAACTCGGATGTCTTGCTGGGATTGCCGACAGCATGTTTGCTTAGAAATGCTTTGTAAGTATTGCTTTTAAAGCCAGGGCAGGCTGCTTGGAAATCACCGCTCGAGAACGGCTCTTTTAATTTCCCAGACCTCACTGCGTTGACAATCGCCGTATAAACTTTGTGCGCCATTTACAATGATCCCCGTCGGATTAGCGCTCCGTCAATTTCATTTCGATGCGGCGGTTGCGGCGATAGGCCACTTCGTTCAGGGCCTCATCAATGGGTTGGAATTCACCAAAGCCAGTGGCAGCCAAGCGATCTGGCGGCACGCCCTGTTCGATCAAAAATTTCACCACCGAGATCGCGCGCGCCGTGGACAATTCCCAATTGGAGGGGAACAGGGGCGTATTGATGGGCTGGGAATCCGTATGGCCATCCACCCGCAACACCCAATTTATTTCTTCCGGGATATTGGCTGCGATTTCCAACAGGGCGTCGGCCAAGGTGGTCAGCTCGATTTTACCGACATCCCCCAATTCCACCTGGCCCACCGTGAACAGTACTTCGGACTGGAACACGAACCGGTCACCGACGACGCGGATGTCTGTGCGGTTACCCAGCAATTCCACCAACCGTCCGAAAAACTCCGATCGGTAGGTGGACAGCTCTTCGACCCGTTGAGCCAGGGCCACGTTCAGGCGGGCCCCTAAGTTTTGGATCACCACCTGCTGATCCACATCCCGTTCATCCGCCGCATTTAACGCCGCCTGGATTTGCGCCAGCTGTTGGCGCATAGCCAAAATCTGTTGGTTCAGAATGGCCACCTGTGATTGGGCTTCTACTGACAAATTGCGTTCAAGTTCCAGGTCTGCTTCGGCCACTACCAAGCCCTGGGTGGCCAAATCCAAATCGTCCGTGGTCAGATTGTACAAATCTTGAAGCTCCGACAGGCGCACCTCGCGGTCTGCCAATTCGGTTTGGGCCAACAACGTACGTTCGGCTTCGTCGGCCAGCTGGGCTTCTAATTCGGCACTGCGATCGCGCACCGATGTGAGATCCAGCAATGCCACCCGCAACGCTTCTTCTCGGGCAGCGCGTTCGGCCTCGGCATCTGCCAATCCAGCGTTCAGGCGATCCACTTCTTCATCGGCAGTCTCGATCAACAGCGCCAGGCCGCCCACTTCCAATTCCAAATCGTCGCGCACGGCTTGCAGGGCATCCACGTCCCGGCGCAGACGTTCGATTTCCGCCAAACGCGCCGTGATGGTTTCGCGATCGGCCTCGACCACCTGGTTGGCGGCAACCAACGCAGCTTCGGCGTCTTCCGCCCGCGTAGTGATTTCGCGCAGGCGCAAGGCCAACTGATCCCGTTCCAAGTTCGAGGTTTGCAGGGACGCCGAAAGTTGGGTCACCGAGATCCGCATTTCCTCGGTTTCTCGGCGCTCCATGGCCAGCAATTGGGACAGCTCGTCCACTTGGCTGTTCAAGCGCAGCAAGGCTTCGTCGCGGCCAGATATGGCCTGGGTTAAAAAGAAATGGGCCAGCATGAACACAACCAGCAAGAACATGATGACCAGCAACAGGGTTGCCAGAGCATCAACAAAGCCGGGCCAGGTGTGATCGCTGCGGGGGGCGCGGGCGCGAGCCATTAATTATTCTTTGCCGCTTTGCCGTCCGTCGATATTGAGGCCAGCCAGGGTTCGGGCCAGCAGCTTAAATTCGCGGCGGAGCTCTTCGATCATTTGATCGCGGCCAGAAATTGAGTCTTCCGACAGCCGTGTCACGTAGACATCCAGATTGCGCAGATGGCTGCGGCTGGCATCGTCCAAGGTGATCGTTCGGTCTTGGCCCAGGCTGTCCCCCAGTTGCTTTAACACTGGTCTAATTTCCATTTGAGATTCCACAAGCTTGACCATCAAATCTTGTTCGGCGCGCATCTGGTCGGTCAGGGTCGCCAGTCGATCCGCCAACGACAGCAGGGCTGAATTTGCCGATGTCCGGCCTTCCTCGCCCCGGGAAATGGTGCGCTGGAGCGTATCCAGGCTTTCCGCCGTTTGTTCCAACAATGCCGCAACATACGCCGGCACCGATTGGTCACCGCCGCTGACAGAGCCCAGGCCCGATGACAGGCGGGTAATGCTGGAAAGCCATTCTTCCAGGTCATTGTAAAAACGGTTCTGGGCTTGGCCGGTTTGCAGATCCAAAAACCCAAGTACCAGTGCCCCGGCAAGCCCAAACAACGACGACGAAAACGCCGTGCCCATGCCCGCCATGGGGGCCTGCAAGCCGTCGATCAAATCCCCGAATAATCCTGCGGTGTCCGACGTTGCCGATAACCCCTCGATCACCCCAGACACAGATCCGATGGTTTCTAAAAGTCCCCAAAACGTGCCCAACAACCCTAAGAAAATAAGCAGGCCGGTCAGGTACCGCGAGGTTTCCCGGGATTCATCCAGGCGCGACGAAATGCTGTCCAAGATGGATGTCATGGACATGGTGGACAGAGACGCGCGTCCCCCCGCCCGTTCCCCCAGCATCGTCGCCATGGGAGCCAACAATACGGGTGGGCGACGCACCGACATGCCAGTCTCGGACCGCCGATAAGACTCGATCCATTGGACCTCTGGCCCCAACCGTTGGACTTGGCGGATGGTGAAAAAGATCCCCACCACCAGCATGCCAAGGATTAATCCGTTCAGGCCGCGGTTGGCATCAAAGGCGGCGGTCAGCACCGGGGCCGCTGTAAACAGGGCTCCGGCCAAAATGACTACGACCAAGGTAAACGCCACCATGCGGGTCAAATAACGCCTGGGGCTGGTCATGATTGGGACGGTCCCGGATTGGGGGCCGGTCGCTGCGGTTTTGTCTGCGGGCGCCGTCGTCACAGGGCCAGCAACACAATGTCCACGCGCTCGGGCGGGCCATCGTCGTCGGCCAGCCCCAACGCCCGCACGTCGATGCGGGTGCTGCGAACCCCGGCTTCAATCAGAAAAGACCGCACGGTCAAAGCCCGGCTGAGGGACAATCGGCGGGCATCCCCGACGGTTTCCGCCGTGCCCCCGGCGTAGGCGTTCAATTGGATGCGCCGTTCCGTGCCGGCCACCAGTGCCGCGATTTCTTGCAACACCAATTCGGCCTCGGCCGGCAGCAATGTCTGCGCCCCGGAAAACTGGATTTGGGTCAACGGCCCACCTTGGGGCGCAAGACCATCGGGGGTCGGGGCGACGTTGGCGACCTCTGGTCCCCGTGGCTGGGGGGCTTGGGGCACTTGAGGTGCCGGTGCAACAGCAACCGCCTGGGGGGCGGGGGCCGGAGTCGGCGCGGGCCCAGGACCGGGTGCAGCGGCTGCGGGCGCCGCCGGGACGGGAACCTCGGCTGGTGCCGGCGCAGGCGGCGGCCCAACAATCGCCGGGGCCGGTGCTGGTGCGGGCCCCGCTGCCGGAACAGGTGCCGGCGCTGGCGGAACAGGCGCAGGTGGCGGGGTCGGCGCAGGTGCCGGGGTCGGCGCAGGCGGCGGGGTCGGTGCGGGCTGGGGTGGCGGTGGCGGTGGCGGTGTAAATGCCGGTGCTGGCTGCGCCGCCGGTGCAACAGGTGCGGGTGCGACAGGCGCCGGTGTTCCGGGGGCGCGCAACTGAATCGGCCCAGGGGCCACAACCCCAGGCAACCGCAGCTGTTGCCGACTGCGGTCGGGCAAGGTGTCCAAAACCCCCAGATTTACTTCGACACCCGGCAAACCCTGGCCACCCACAAAGACTTGGGCCAAGGCGGGCCCGGATACCATTCCCGACCCCAATCCCACGACCAAAACGCCGCAGGCCACCAGTCCCGGACGCCAACGACCGACGGCCGCCGCGACGGGCAATGCCTTGTGGTGCCTGATTTTCGTGCCAGCCTTCATGGGGTGAAAACGTCCTGCAAACGTTCGCCAGAGGATTTTGAAAATCCCCAGAAGTAAGAACCGGCACGATAAACTAGGGAAAATGCCTTCACAACCGGCCCAATCATTTTGCCGCCTTTGCCCGCCGCAGGACCTCACCCATGTTTTCCTGCATGTCTGGGTTTGCCGCCAAGATGCTGCCACTTTCCAACATCTTGGTGCCCCCTGAAACCTCGGTGACGATGCCACCTGCCTCTTGGACGATGATGATCCCGGCGGCCATATCCCAAGGCCGCAAGCCACCTTCCCAATAGCCATCAAATCGTCCGGCGGCCACCCAGGCCAGATCCAAGGCGGCCGACCCGAACCGGCGAATGCCGCTGGTGATTTCCATCATCGCCGCCAGTTGTTCCAAATAGCCGGGCTTTCCCGCGCGCCCCCGGTGGGGAATGCCGGTCACCACCACCGCGTCTTCCAGATTGCGCCGGGCACCCACGCGAATGCGTCGTCCGTTCATGAATGCCCCGTCGCCGTTTTCAGCCCAGAACATTTCGTCGGCGATGGGGTCATAAATCACCCCGGCGAAGGATTTGGAATCGCGCATCAAGGCAATGGAAATGCTGAATTGGGGAATGCCGTGGAGGAAATTTGTGGTGCCATCCAGCGGGTCCACCACCCAAGTGTTGCTGGTGTCTTCCCCATCGATCGCCCCTGCTTCCTCCAGCAAGAACCCATATTTGGGTCGGGCGGCGGCGAGCTCTTCGCGGATAATTTCCTCGGCTTTGCGGTCTGCGGCGCTGACAAAATCAGCCGGGCCTTTAATGGACACCTGCAGGGCCTCGACTTCACCGAAATCGCGCACCAGCCCACGCGCCGCCTTGCGGGCGGCGTTGATCATCACGTTGATTAGCGGCGAACGAAGACCCACGCGAGCCTAGTCTTCCGCCCGGCGTACATAGGTCCCATCGGCGGTGTTGACCACGACCTTTTCGCCGGTGCCAACAAACGGCGGCACCATCACCCGCACGCCGTTGTCCAAGATCGCCGGTTTGAACGACGACGCTGCCGTTTGGCCCTTTACCGTTGGTTCGGTTTCGGAAATTTCCAAGACCACGGTTTCGGGCAGGGCCACCCGCAAATACCGGCCTTCATAGCTTTCCACTTCCACGGTCATGCCATCGACCAAAAATTGTGCGGAGTCCCCGGCCAATTCCGTTGGCAGCGGAATTTGCTCGAAACTTTCGTTGTCCATCAAATTCAGGGTATCGCCCTCGATGAACAAAACCTGGAAGGGGTTCATTTCAAGGCGCACTTTTTCCACGGTTTCCGACGACCGGAAACGCTCGTTAAGCTTGGAATGGGTGGTCAGACCCTTCAGCTCGACTTGAAGATATGCGCCGCCCTTGCCCGGCTGGGTGTGCTGGATTTTCACCGCCTGCCACAGCTCGCCCTTGTGCTCGACCACATTGCCGGGCCGAATATCGTTGCCAGAAATTTTCATCGTTCGTTGCTCGTGCCAGCCTTGCTAGGGCGGCAGACCTATCGTGCCAGTGGATTGGAATCAACCCACGCTCGCCGCAATCGCCTGATTAAAGTCGGCGACCGCTTGGGCCGGGCCGGAGCCATAGTCCCACACCCCCGATGACACCGCCAGGAAATCAGCGCCAGCCCGCACCAAAGGCTGGCAGTTTT
>JABHVE010000093.1 GCA_018658465.1 Alphaproteobacteria bacterium | reverse complement strand
TGCCATGCCGATTGCCGCCACCAACAAAATCACCGGACGGGTGCGGGACAAGGGCTGGTAGACCACCTTGTTCACCAGCAACGACATCAAGATCAGTCCGGCAGCGGCCGGGGGGAAGGCGGCGCGTGATCGGGAGGCCCAAGCGGCGCGTGATCGGGAGGCCCAAGCGGCCCAACAGGGCAGGCAAGAATGGCCCCGAGCAAGGCTTGCGTTTTCCGACGGCAAATACTTGATCGCCGATTTCGAAATTGACACCGTGCAGAACATGCATCTTGACAAATATCGGCTCTCCGCCCCAACGCAAAGCGCCTTCGTTTCCCACTACAGGGCGAGAAACGGCCAAATCTGGACCAACAGAATTGATAGCCCCCGAGTTGCGGCGGAGATTCTGAGTTTTACCTACGACGTTAATTTTTCGACATCTGACATGGAGCGAAGAAACAACGGCTTTGGCCGCGCCTATTTGGGTTTCACCGCGATCGAATCCCGATACTGCGGGTTTTTCATCGAAGATATCAGCAACAACACGGAACGAATTTACGGAGAATCCTGCATTAGCTCCCAGGCTTCAGCCAGCCAAAAATCGGCTTTGGCCCGGGATGTCCGTGAAATGGTCGACGGCATCCGCCGCCCGTGAGGCCAAATCCTGCCCGGCCCCGCCGCCTGGCACCGGGGAAATGCATGTGGCTTGGTACCGCAACCCAGCCCCTACCCATTCCCGGGTTGCCGCAGTAAGCTAAAATTCTACATCTATGGCCTATAGGCAGTCGCGATAGCAGCGCGGCTGCATTGCCAAATGAAAAAAATCGGGAAGGATCTCAATAATGTTTGCACGTAATCAATTCGGAGCCTTGGCGGCTGTGGCTACCGCGGCAGTCATGGTATTTAGCGCCCCTGCAATCGCCCAGGATATCAAAGTCGGCGCCTTGATGCCGCTGACCGGCCCCTTGGCCCAATACGGCGAAAGCTCGGTGAACGGCGTCAATTTGGCAGCCATTCACATCAACGCCCAAGGCGGCCTGCTTGGCGGCCGATCAATGGAAATCGTCATCGGCGACACCCAAACCGATCCCCAATCCGGGGTAGCGGCGGCCCAACAGCTTGTGCGGGTCCAAGGGGTGGTCGGTTTGATCGGGGCCCTGGCCAGCAGCGTCAGCATCCCAGTTGCCACCAGCGTATCGGCGGTGGACGGCGTGGTGCAGATCACCGGCGCATCCACATCCCCCGTGATTACCGGCTTGGCCGACAATGACTTTTTGTTCCGCACCACCCCCCACGATTTGGTCCAAGGCCAAGTCCTGGGTGCGTTGTTGCGCGAGCGCGGCTACGAACGCCTCGCCATTCTTTACGTGAACGATGATTACGGCAAAGGCTTGGCCGAAGCGATCCACGAAACGTTTGATGCGTTGGGTGGGGTTATTACCCGCCAAATCCCGTACGAGCCTAGCCAGGCATCGTATCGCGGCGAGCTGCAGGCGGCGGCTGCCGGGGACCCGGAAGCGCTGATCCACGTGGCATTTCCCGGAGACGGCATTCCGCAAATACGCCAGGCCTTGGAAGAAGGCTTCTTCGATGAATTCATCTTCACCGACGGTATGAAGTCTGTGGAAATGATCGAAAACATCGGCGCCCAATTCTTGAATGGCGCAATCGGCACAGCCCCTGAGTCCATTGCTACTGCGGCTGGCGATGCGTTCCGTGATGGATACGAAGCCGAGTTCGGCGAAGTACCGCCACTGCCGTTCATCGACAATGCCTATGACGCCACGTTCTTGTTGGCCCTGG
The DNA here is from genome assembly GCA_018658465.1 of Alphaproteobacteria bacterium. GTDB lineage: Bacteria > Pseudomonadota > Alphaproteobacteria > UBA2966 > CAIVPW01 > JABHVE01. The sequence goes on along the minus strand of JABHVE010000093.1, from coordinate 2,000 downwards.
CGATCCAAAAGGCCGGCAGCACAGACCGCACCGCGATCCGCGATGCCTTGCGGTCCGTTGCAGGCGGTGGTGGCACAGTGATCATGCCAGGTGAATGGGAAAAGGCCGTGGCCGAGATTGCCGCGGGCCGTGAGATCGATTACCAGGGCGCCGCTGGCTCCCAGGATTTCGATGAAAATGGCGATGTCCCAGGCACCATCGGCGTGTGGACGATCGAAAACGGTGAAATCAAGACCCTAGAAATCAGGGGCTAGCACCCACCTAAACGAAACGCCCGCGGGGGATATTCCTCGCGGGCGTTTTTTATTCTGCACTTATTTATTCTTATTTTCTGGCTGGAATTTTCGGCGGCGGATCTTTGCCCCCGGCCCCAGGTAACACCCGGGCTTCTGGCAGGAACCCATCGGGTCGCCACAGCAACACCGCGACAATCAACACCCCCACCATGACGATCCGACCGGCACTGGCCTGGGTGGCAAATTCCACCGGCACAACGCTGGTGAGCAGAATCTCCGAGCCGTTCCAAATGCCCCACACAAAGAACGCCCCCAACAACGCGCCCTTGTTATTGCCGCTGCCCCCCGCGATCAACATGATCCACACGATGAAGGTGCCGAACACCGGCTTGAAAGGGGTGGTGGTGATGAATTGCAGGTAATGGGCGTACATGGCTCCTGCCAATCCCATGATCATCGACCCCAGCACGAAGGCTTGCAGCCGGTAACTCACCACGTCCTTGCCCGACGCCATTGCGGTATCTTCGTTTTCCCGTTGGGCGCGCAACGCTCGGCCCCAGGGAGATTTGCGCAGGCGCTCCACCGCCGCGTACACCATGGCGACAATCAATAGTGCGATGGCCAAGTAGATCACTTGACGGGCCCGGCCTCCGACCAATCCTTGGAACGGCTGGGGGATGGCGACGATCCCGCGTACACCATTGGTGAGCCACTCCTCGTTCTTCAGGATGATGCGAACGGACTCGGCAATGCCGATAGTGGCAATGGCCAAATAATCCCCGCGCAGCTTGACCGTGAAGACTCCGATCAGCAGCGCCAGAATGCCAGCGGCGATCATCGCCCCGACCATGCCCAAGGGAATCGGCAGGTTGAAGCCGCCCAGATGATGCGTTGAAAATTCGGTGGTCAGAATGGCCGATGTGTAGGCACCCACTGCGAAGAACCCAGCGATGCCAATATTGAATTGCCCGGCCAAGCCCCACTGAATATTCAGGCCCAATGTCAGCACGGCATAGATCGCCACAAAGGTGAGAAACCCCACCGCAAACATTCCGTATCCGGCCAGCATCTCCATCAGGAAGCCGTCCGCGGCGGGAGCAATCCACCGGGACGCCAAATCAGCATGGCCACCATCAAGGCGAAGGCCACGGCGGGTTTGTAGCTGGGTAAGATCACCAACGTCGACATTTCCAACGATATGCCGACGATCATGGCACCGATGATGGCCCCGTACGGTCGGCCGATCCCGCCCAAAATCGTTGCGGCAAACACCGGCAACAACACGTTCCATCCCAAGTCCGGCTGCAGCCGCGTATCCATGGCCAAGAACATTCCGGCGGCGGTGGCGAATGTGGCGGATATTGCCCAAGTCCAGCGCACCACTGCATCGGTGTTAATGCCTGAAATTTTTGCCAAATCAGGATCATCGGACATGGCGCGCATGGCCTTGCCCATTTTGGTGTAGGTCAAAAACAGGTGAAGCCCGACGACCATGGCGACGGCCCAGCCGACGATATAGAAATGCGTTTCCTTGATGCGCAATCCGGCGAAGCGGTACGGCAATTCGATGCCGCTGGCGTATTGCACGTTGTCCGGGCCCCAAATCATCAGAACCAAATTGCGCACAATCAATGCCATGCCGATTGCCGCCACCAACAAAATCACCGGACGGGTGCGGGACAAGGGCTGGTAGACCACCTTGTTCACCAGCAACGACATCAAGATCAGTCCGGCAGCGGCCGGGGGGAAGGCGGCCCACACCGG
>JABHVE010000050.1 GCA_018658465.1 Alphaproteobacteria bacterium | reverse complement strand
CCCTGACGGCGGTTTTGGTTGCTTGGCGGTTGCGGGCAGGTCGGCTGCGGTCTCGGAAACGACTGGTTTTTCCATACCCTCCACGTAATCGGTCTTTGGCAGCGAAACAAGGGCAGGATAGGGTTGCGGCCATGAGCGCGCAATCAAACGAGCCCGCCACGGATCCCTGGATTGGGACCAAGGCCCCATCGACCGCGGACATGGAATCCATCGCCAACAGTGCCTACACGGCGCTGCCCAAGGTTTTGCGCGATCATGTGGACACCGTGATGATCCGGGTCACAGAATTCCCCGACCAGGATGTGTTGGACGAACTGGGCATCGAAGGCGAATTCGGACTGCTGGGATTGTACCAAGGGGTCAGTTTGGACCAAAAAAGTCTGGGGGAGGTGGTGGGAGCCATCGACATGATTTTTTTGTACCGCCAGCCGTTGTTGGCCTATTGGTGCGAAATGGATGAAACCCTGGACGGGCTTATTCGCCACGTTTTAATTCACGAAATTGGTCATCATTTCGGCTATTCAGACGCCGACATGGACGCCATCGAATTGGCGTCATAAAAAGAGAGAGGGCAAAAACTTGGTCCGGGTTTTATTTGTTTGTATGGGCAACATTTGTCGATCCCCCACCGCCGAAGGGGTGTTCCGCCATTTGGTGGAGTCCCAAAATTTGGAAGGCCAAATCCAGGTGGACGGTGCAGGCACCCACGATTATCACATCGGCGAACCGGCCGATGATCGCAGTGCCCAAGCCGCCGCCCTGCGCGGGATCGATTTATCCCGATCACGCGGTCGCCAAGTTGGGCCGGGGGATTTGAATAATTTCGACTATGTCCTGGCCATGGATCAGGACAATTTGCGGCATTTGAAAAGATTCCCACCGGGGTCGGCAACGGTGGGGCTGTTTTTGGAATTTGCGCCAGATTTGGGACGATCTGACGTGCCGGACCCGTATTTCGGTGGCGGCGATGGTTTTGAAATTGTCTTGGATTTGGTGGAAACAGCCGCCGAAGCATTGCTGCAAGACATTCGTCGCACACATAACATCACCTAGACCATGCCCGCTGGTTTAGACCGCGTCATCGAAGAAGCCTTAGGCATGGCACCTGTGCGGTCGCGCCCCTTGGCGGGGGGCTGCGTCGGCGATGTGATCCAATTGTCCATGCCCGACGGCGCCCGCCTAGTGGCGAAGTTCGGGGACGCCGGGGCGCAAATGGATTTGGAAGGCTGGATGCTGCGATATTTGCGCGACCATTCGGATCTGCCTGTACCCCGCGTGTTGTTCGAAGCCGACCGTCTGTTGATCATGGAACACCTGCCCAGCCGTGGCGGCATCACCGCTGATGCCCAACGCCACGGTGCGGAATTATTGGCAGCGTTACACGGGGTCACCCAATCCAAATTTGGTTTGGAAAAAGACACGTTGATCGGCGGCCTTCACCAACCCAATCCGCTCACCAAATCCTGGCTTGAATTCTTTCGCGACCAACGACTGATGTACATGGGGGCCCAAGCCGTCTCGGTTGGTCGGTTGCCCACAGACATCATGGCCCGCATCGAAACCTTGTGCGGGAAATTGGATCAATGGATTTCCGAGCCATCGGCACCGTCGTTGATCCACGGGGATATGTGGTCGGGGAATGTGCTGTGTGCGGCGGGGCGCATCACCGGTTTGATTGACCCAGCAATTTATTACGCCGACCCAGAAATCGAGTTGGCCTTCAGCACCTTATTCAGCACGTTTGGCGACGCGTTTTTTGATCGCTATTCCGAACTGCGTCCCCTGACCGACGGCTTTTTCGAAGAGCGCCGGGATCTGTACAATCTATATCCGCTGTTGGTGCATGTCAGGTTATTCGGCGGATCGTATGTCCAATCGGTAGACGCCACCCTGGCCCGCTACGGGTTCTAGACTCTATTTTCGCCGGTCGGTCCAAACCCCATCCCAATCATTGGGGGGTGGGGTTTTCATATAGAATTTGCAGCGATCAATATAAAAGCTCGACGGGCCGTCTTCCGGGCGTTCGGACAAGGCTTTTTGGAACCCGGCGATGGCGTTGCCCCAGTCTTGGTGGCGATAAGCGTTCACGCCTTCGCTGTAAAAACCCACGACCTGTTCAAGCTGTTCCCGCACATGATCCGGGGCATGGCGCAAGGATTCAAAAATGGTCACCGGTTTGACGATGCCCTTGACCCGCAACATGTCGATTTGGCGCAGACCGTCGCGGGACGACAATTGATCCACGGTCCACGACGACAGCAATAAATCGGTGCCATAAAATTTGTTCGCTGCTTCCAATCGCGCCGCCATGTTCACGGTATCGCCGATCACCGTGTATTCCATGCGCCGAGCGGATCCGATGGTGCCCGCCACCACTTCGCCGGTGCTTAACCCAATGCGGATGGAAATGGGCGTTGGGCCAGCCGCGTCGCGTTGATTGAAGTCCCGCAACGCCGCCATCATTTCGGTGGCCACGATCAGTGCGTTATCTGCATCGTACGGATTCGTCACCGGCGCGCCGAACACCGCCATGATGGCGTCGCCGATATATTTATCCAGCACCCCGGCGTGGTTAAAAATGACTTCCACCATGTCGGAAAAATAATCGTTCAGCATGGCCACGGTTTTGTGGCTGCCCAACATTTCGGCGATCGAGGTGAACCCACGAATATCTGAAAACAATACCGTTGCTTCGTGGGTGGTTGCCTCCAAGGCACCTTCCCCGGCTTCTAAAACCTTTTCCAACACTTCCTTGGCCATGTATCGGGCCATTGTGCTGCGCACCCGCTTTTCCCGGGAAATATCGTCGATGACCAGCGTTGAGCCCATGGGCTCCCCATCCACCGAAGTAAGCGGTGCCGCCGTCAAATTGACCGACACGATCTCGCCGCCAAGCTGCACCAAATCCACATCGGCATGAAAATCATCGCGGCCGCTGGTGGCCACATAATCCAAAGATTTCACCACCCAGCCATTGTCTTTTGCAAAGACGGCTCCGGCGGTTGACCCGTTTAGCTCGGCCCCCTCGACACCCAAAATCCGGGCGGCGGCGTCGTTAAATTTGGTCACCACGGTGTCCACATCGAAGGTGACGACACCGTTGGACAGGGATTTCAAAATGCCTTCGTTATAATTTTTCAGGCGTAAAACTTCGTCGAATAGTTCGGCATTTTCCAGGGCCGCGGCTGCCTGGGCGGCAAAGGCCCGAAGCCTGCGAGCATCTTCATCCACAAACGGCCCATGGGTGCTGTTTAGCACCTGCATGACGCCGACAATTTCTCCGTGGTTGTTGACGATACGCACGCACAGAATGGATCGGGTCGTGAACCCCGAATCCTTGTCCACGTCCTGATTAAACCGGGGGTCGGCATAGGCGTCATGAACGATCAAAACATCATCCCCATGAATCACCGCCCCGGCGATTCCGGTGGTGGCAGAAATGCGAATTTCCTTGGTGCCTGCTCCTTCGGCCACCAATGACCACAATTCATCGGCAACGGAGTCGTACAAAAAAATTGTGCTGCGTTCCGCGCCCAACAATTGGGTGGCACCATTGGCAATTTTTTCCAGCACCGCATCCAAACTGATTTCGCTGGAAATCGCGGTCATGATTTCGGTCATGCGCGATTCTTCGGCCCGGGCCAATTCCGCCCGCTGAACCAATTGGGCGACTTCTAATGCCCCCGCCGCATGGGTGGTGATGGTGGACAACAGGGCGATGTCGGCGTCATTGAATTGCCCGTCCCCCGACCCCGAGCGTTTGTTCAAAACCTGGGTCGCACCGATGACGTTGCCTTCCCGATTGCGCAAGGGAACGCACACGATGGTGCGGGTTTTGAATCCGGTTTCGATGTCCACCGCCGGATTAAATCGTTGGTCCGCATAGGCATCGGGGATGTTCAGATGCTCCCCGGATTTAAACACCGACCCCACGATCCCCACATCGGCGGGAATGCGAATTTCGTCCACACCGACACCCCTGGCGATGCGCGACCACAGCTCGTCCGTATCCGGGTCATACAAAAACAGGGTCGCCACTTCGGCGCCTAAGGCCGCGGTCACAACGCGAATGACCTGGGGCAACAAAATGTCCAATGACGTTTCCGATGCGAACCGTTGGGCGACATCCAGCAACGCGGAATATTGATGCAACAAATGCGCGACTTCGTCCGCGACCTCTGGTGACTTGGTTTCCAGAATTAGCGCGCGAATCTGCTCCAGGGCAGCCTCTTTCAAGGTTCCTTCGAACACCTTGCGGAAATGGGCGTTTAGCAACTCAGGCACGATTGGATACTCCCCGATCTTTCCAAGCCCGAACCCGAACGCAGCCGGTGCGGTCAGCAGACCTTTATGGCGATAACGGGTATCGTGCCTCCGCCGTATGGATGGCGCGCTCCGACCCCAGATGGCTAGAGTACAGAACGAATTCCTTAACCGAAACTGGACCGGCCCGGAAGGGCTCGTGTTGCGCCAAATACCCAGCCAAATTGGGGGTGGTGCGTTTGAGCCGCCCCAGGGTCACATGCGCGTGGAATTTGCGGGTCTCGGTGGGGCCCATGACCGTGGACACCGCACGATCTACCCTGAATTGCAGCTGTTCCAGACCTGGGCTTTCAGCCACACCGACCCAAAGGGTCCGTAATCGGTGCCCCGTGCCAAAGTGCCCGATGGTGGCAAGGTCCAAATCGAAGGGCTCCCCGCGGACACCGTCCAAGGCCCCGGCGATGTCGCTTGCCGTGGGCCCATCCACATCGCCGATGAACCGCAACGTAATGTGCATTTGGTCCGGGTCAGCCCATTTGACCCCAGGCACACCGCTGCACAACGCGCCCAAGCGGTCGGTGATGGCCGTGGATAATGGAATCGCGGTGAACAGGCGCATTCACGCCAACCGCACGCAGGACAACGTGCCAAGGTTTCTGATGGCTGCGGGATACCCTTGAGCCGCTGCAAGTTCAAACCAGTGGGCGGCGGTGGTGCAATTTTCCACCACCCCTTCGCCCCGGGAATACATGACGCCTAAGCTGTTTTGCGCCCCGGCATAGGCTTGGTCAGCCGCCGCCGAATACCAACGCACGGCGAGTTCGTAATCCCGAATTTGACGATAGGCGCGACCCAATTGGAATTGGAACCGCGCTTCACCGGGATATTGTTCTAATGCCGCCAAGCATGCCTCGATCGCGGGGATGCCATTGATGGCAAATGTTGGCACACCCGGCCCCACATGGTCGGGATCAATGGGATTGCCCGCAAGCTTGTCGCAGGCATGGAACGGCGCGGCGGGTCCCTGGGCCGAGGCAACCCCAGCAACCAGCGCGGCGAAAAGAAAAAATGTGACACCCAGCCGGATCATCGGAATCTCAAGGGCTGGGATAGGTATGAATTTCGTGTACGGCTTCGATGGCGTTCACCACGTCCGAGGACAACGTGATTTCTGTGCTGGCAATGTTTGCGGCTAGTTGGTCCATGGTGGTGGCACCGATGATGGTGCTGGTGACAAACCGCCGGGTGTTCACATAACCCAGTGCCATCTGTGCCGGATCCAGGCCGGCTTGGTTGGCTATATCCACATAAGCCTTGGTCGCAGCAACGCCGGGCGGTGACAAATACCGACTGAATTCAGGAAACAAAGTGAGCCGTCCATCAGGGGGGGCCTGATTATTCAGATACTTTCCGCTGAGCGCGCCGAACGATAATGGGGAGTACGCCAACAGGCCGACATCTTCACGGATCGCCATTTCCGCCAACCCCACTTCGAAGCTACGGTTCAACAACGAGTACGGATTTTGAATGCTTACCGGGCGACCAAGGCCGGCGGCATCGGCGACTTTCAGGAACTGCATCACCCCCCACGGGGTTTCGTTGGATAGGCCAATATGGCGGACTTTCCCCCCACGGATTAGATCGGCCAAAGCTTCAAAAGTTTCGCCGATTTCCACCGAAACATGATCGTCGTCATGGACGTACCCCAGGCGACCAAAATAGTTGGTGCGCCGAGCGGGCCAGTGGACTTGGTACAAATCGATCACGTCGGTGCCCAGGCGCTGCAAGCTGGCATCAATGGCCAAGCGAATGTTGGCAGCATCAAGCCCCGACGATCCGTCGCGTGCCATGGACATGTTTGATGGACCGGCAACCTTGGTTGCCAAGATGATCTTGTCCCGGCTTTTGCGGGACGCCATCCATGACCCGATATAGGCTTCGGTGCGGCCCACGGTTTGGGCACCGTTGGGCACCGGATACATTTCGGCCGTGTCAAAAAAATTGACCCCGTGTTCCAGGGCATAATCCATTTGCGCGTGGGCTTCGGCCTCGGTGTTCTGTTGGCCCCAGGTCATGGTGCCAAGGCAGATCAAGCTGACGTCCAGGCCGGTGCGGCCAAGTTTCCGCGTTTCCAATTCGCATACCCTTTAATTTGAATTTAGTTTGTGATGCCTACCTTCAAGGCATCTACCACATAAGGCACCACCCCAGCCGCAATCACATCTACGCCTTCTGAATTTGGGTGCATACCATCTTCTTGCAACAATGCCGGGTTGGCAGCGACTCCATCCAAAAAGAATGGATAAAGCTCTACGCTGAAATACTCCGCCAAGCGCGGGTAAATGGCATTGAACGCCCGGCCATACTCTTCCCCCATGTTGGGGGGCGCCAGCATCCCGGTCAAAAGGCTGGGAATTTCTTGGTCGTCCAGCCATTGCAGAATAGCGGCCAGGTTTTCATAGGTCGCTTCGGGGGCCAATCCGCGCAGGGCATCGTTTGCTCCAAGCTCGATGATGGCCAAGTCAGGACCATCATCCATGGACCACGCCAAGCGGGCTAGGCCCCCGGCGGAGGTATCCCCGGAAACACCGGCATTGATCACCACTGCCTCGATGCCGCTCCGTGCCAACGCCATTTGCAGCTTGGCGGGGAACGCGTCTTCGGCGCCCAAGCCGTATCCCGCAGTCAGGCTGTCCCCCAGCACCACAATGGTCACGGGTTCGGCCCGAGCGCCGCTCAGAGCCACCACAAACAGCACCGCAATCATCGCTGCCGTATTGACCGTTCGGGCCCAGACCCTATATGCGAGAAGCCCGCGCACCACTCGTAACCTTGATTGCCTTCATGATGTCCTCAATGGCCGCCGCTTCCCAACCCCTGGTCCAGCTTCGCGGCGTTGCTCTGACTTTGGAGAGTGCCGCGGGTGCGGTCAATATCCTGCGCGGCGTTGACTTGGATATAGGAGCCTCGGAAACCCTGGCCATTACCGGGCCGTCTGGGTCGGGAAAATCCACGTTGTTGGCGGTATTGACGGGATTAGAGCGACCCAGTGCAGGCACCGTCACCGTCGCCGGTCATAATCTTGGCACCATGGACGAAGACGCGCTGGCATTGTTTCGCCGCAACACCATCGGCATTGTGTTCCAATCGTTCCATCTGATCCCGACAATGACGGCATTGGAAAACGTTGCCGTACCCCTGGAATTAGCCGGCAACAAAGATGCCTTTGCCGTCGCTGGTGCCAGCCTGGAAGCGGCGGGGCTGGGTCCGCGCATGGGCCATTATCCATCGCAGATGTCCGGCGGCGAACAACAGCGGGTCGCGATCGCCCGGGCATTCGCCGGTGCCCCAGCCCTGGTCATCGCCGACGAGCCCACCGGGAATCTGGACACAAACACCGGGGCCGCCATTGTCGATTTGATGTTTTCCATCCAAGCCAGCCAACACACGGCGTTGGTCCTGATCACCCACGACAGGACCATCGCCCAGCGCTGCGACCGGATCATCCATATGCAGGACGGGCGCGCGGTGCCAGCCACCAAGGTCACCTAGAACCATGGCCGTGCCATTGGCATTGCGCTTGGCTGCGCGCGAATTGCGCGGTGGTTTGACCGGTTTCCGTGTGTTTATCGCCGCCCTGGCGTTGGGGGTCGGTGCCATCGCCGCCGTGGGATCGCTTTCTGCGTCTGTCGTCAGCGAATTGCAAAACAACGCCCGAGCCATGCTGGGAGGCGATGCCGAGGTCACCCTGACGGCGCGCCCGGCTGACGACGCAGAGCTGGCATTTTTCGATGCCACCAGCGCCCAAGTCAGCGTCGTTCACGATCTGCGATCCATGGCCCGCAATGGCGACGGCACGGTCATGTTGGTGGAATTGAAAGGTGTCGACGACGTATACCCGTTGTTCGGCCAGATGACGTTGACCCCATCCCAAACCTTGGACGACGCCTTGGCCATGCGCGATGGGGTCCCGGGCGCAGTGGCCGAGGCCGAACTGTTTTCACGATTGGCCTTAGGGCTGGGGGACCGGGTTTTTATCGGCGACATCGAAGTTGAGCTGCGCGCGGTCATCGGGGTGGAGCCCGACCGCACCGCCGGGGTTATGGCATTGGGGCCGCGGTTGATGGTGTCCGCCGCAACCTTAGACTCCACCGGGTTGGTGCGCATGGGCTCACTTTTGGAAACCAGATACCGGTTTGCCTTGGACCCCGCCGCCGACCCCGCCGTTTGGTTGGATGACTTGAATGCCGCGTTCCCCCAGGCCGGATGGCGGGCCAGCGAATACACGTCGGCCCAACCAGCCTTGCAGACCTTTGTTGATCGCCTCGGGACGTTCCTGACCTTGGTTGGTCTAACCGCATTGGTGATCGGTGGCGTCGGCGTCGGCAACGCAGTGCGCAGTTATCTGGCCGGAAAAACCGCCACCATCGCCACCTTAAAAAGTCTGGGGGCCACCGGAGGCTTGGTCTTCCAAATCTATTTTTGGCAGGTGGCGGTCTTGGCAGCCATTGGCATCGTGTTGGGATTGATTGCCGGGGCCCTGACCCCACTGGTGGTGACACCACTGATCGGTGACGCCCTGCCCGTTGCCCCAGGTTTTTCATTGTATTGGTTGCCCTTGGGGTTGGCCGCCGCATACGGCGCACTGACTGCCACTGCGTTCGCCCTGTGGCCCCTGGCCCAAGCCCGCGAAGTTCCCGCCGCCGGGTTGTTCCGCGCCATCGTCAGCCCGGTCCGCCGTTGGCCCCGCACGCCCTATGTGATCCTGACCGCAGGCGCCATTTTGGCGCTGATTGGATTGGCGATTTTTGGCACCGGGAACCCTTGGCTGGGGGCGTGGTTTGCCGCCGCGACCCTGGGCGGGCTGGTCGCGTTTCGGTTGGTTGCCTTTGGCGTTATGGGTGGCCTGTTGGCATTGCCGCAAATCCGCCGGCCATCCTTGCGCTTGGCCTTGGCCAGCCTGACCCGTCCCGGTACCGCCACCGGCTCTGTCATGATGTCATTGGGTTTGGGCCTTAGCGTTCTGGTGAGCGTCGCCTTATTGGACGCCAATTTAACAAGGCAAATCACCGAGCAATTGCCCGATCAAGCCCCGGCGTTTTTCTTCATCGACATCCAACCGGACCAAGTTGATGCGTTCGACGCCACCGTCATGGCCGTGCCCGGGGTCATCGAATTATCCCGATTGCCAACCTTGCGGGGCCGGGTGGTGGCGATCAACGGCACCGAAATTGGCACCAACACCGGTGAACATCATGACCATTGGTTCGTGCATTCGGAACTGGGATTTACCTATGCCACCACAATGACCGACGGCACCGTGTTGACCGACGGCCAGTGGTGGCCCGCAGCCTATGACGGGCCCCCAGCAATTTCATTGGATTCCAGCGTCGCCGAGCAGATGGCCATTGCCGTCGGGGATACGGTGACCTTCAACATTTTGGGGCGCGACATCGTCGCCCAGGTGGCCAACCTGCGGCGTGTGGACTGGCAAGCCATGGGCATCAATTTCAGCGTTATTTTTGCCCCCGGTGCCCTGGAAAATGCCCCACAAATTCACGTGGCCAGCGCCGTGGTTGACGCCGGGGCCGAAGACGCGGTTTTCGATGCGGTCACCGAAACATTCACCAACATTACCGCGGTGCGGGTCCGCGACGTGATCGAACGGGCCACGGGCCTGTTAGAGAAAATCAGCACCGCTGTGCGCGCCATATCCGCCCTGACTTTGGGAGCAGGCGTCCTGGTGTTAGCCGGGGCCATCGCCGCCGGTCGCCGGGGACGGGTGTATGATTCGGTGATCTTGAAAGTCTTGGGGGCACGGCGCATTGACGTGCTGAAAGTGCATTTACTGGAATTCGCCGTGCTTGGCCTGATCACCGGGATTGTTGCCGCCGCCACCGGCACCCTGGCTGCCTGGGCCGTGGTGCGGTTCGCCATGGACGGTGACTGGCTGTTCGACGTGCCCGCAGTCGTTGGCTCAGCCGGGGGGGGAATGGTGTTAGTGGTGATCCTGGGATTGGCCGGAACCTGGCGGATTTTGGGGCAAAAACCCGCCCCGGTGTTGCGCGCGACTTGAACGTGCGGTGGCCCCACAGGCCTTGAAAATCATCTGCAAATGGCCAAATATCCAAGTCCACCCAAGAATTCTTCGAGAGGAACAAGAATGGCACCGGACCGTGACGCTGCATTTGGCCGCGTAGACACCATCCGCGATCAAAACATCGATGAAGGCCTGCGGGCCTATATGCTCGGCGTCTACAACTACATGGGTGCTGGATTAGCCATCAGCGGCATCATCGCTTTTTTCACATCCAATTCGCCCGCCTTGATGAACGCCATTTACAATTCCGGTTTGTATTGGCCTGTGATGCTTGCGCCGATGGGGATCATCATTGCGATGATGGTCGGCATCAAAAAAATGAAGGCGTCGACGATACAGTTTCTGTACTGGGCCTTTGTCGCCATAAACGGACTGTCGCTTTCCTTCGTTTTCTTGTTGTACACCTCGGCCAGCATCACCCGGGTATTCTTTATTACCGCCGCCACGTTTGGTGCCATGAGCCTTTATGGCTACACCACAAAGCGAAATTTGACCGGAATTGGGCCGTTCTTGTTCATGGGCTTGATCGGCATCATCATCGCGTCGGTGGTAAATTTTTTCATGGCCTCCGCCATGATGGAATTCGCAATCTCGGTGATCGGAGTGCTGATTTTTGTTGGCCTGACCGCCTATGACACTCAAAGAATTCGCAATGAGTATTCCGAGATGGATTCCACCGAAATTGCCACTAAGAAATCAGTATTTGGAGCGGTGAGCCTCTACTTGGATTTCATCAATCTGATGCTTTTCCTGTTGCGGCTGTTTGGTGATCGGCGTTAGCGCATATTTTTGCCGATCAGATTCACGTGGCGTGAAGGCACGCCACGATCTGTTCGCGCGTCACATCCCAGATTCCGAGAAAGCCCGGCTATGAGCCGGGCTTTTTTTTGGAGGAGGTTTAGAGGTCAGGCCGGGAGAAGCTTGCGGCCTTTGAAGACCTTTAGGACTTCGCCCAGATCCTTGCCCAATTTGATGATACGGCCGCTGGGGGAAACCACGGAATAAGTCCCGCCCTTGGATGATGGGCTGCTGCGCCATTTCACAATGCGGTATTGGGGAGCCCAACTGGCCCGCGCGATCACCGCGAACGACGCGCACTGGGTATCGAAATTCAGGGCGTAGTCACGCCATTCCCCGGACACCACCTTGCGCCCGTACACCTGCAAAATTTGATCGAGTTCATGGCGGTCAAAAACCACCGGAGAAGGCGTTGACCGCCTAGCCCCCGCCCCGAACGTCACGATTGCCCGGGCGGGCTTGTAGTCTTGAAGACTGACAACGTTCGCCATGGACGATGGCACCTCTGTGATCGCGTCAGAACTGGACGAATTGTGACAGATCAGGGCCCTAATCGAAAGAACATATGGCGAAATTTTCGATCACAGATTGGCATTTTGGCGGGGATCCATGGCGTCCCGCAGGCCGTCCCCCAACAAATTCAGGCCCAACACGACAATGGCGATGGCAATGCCGGGGAAAATCGCCAGCCGCGGTGCTTGGAACACAAATGACTGGGCCTCGAACAACATCCGCCCCCAGCTGGGGTCCGGGGGTTGGGTTCCCAGCCCCAAATATGACAACGCGGCTTCGGCCAGGATTGCGATGGCAAAGCTCACCGTGCCTTGAACAATCAACACCCCGGAAATATTTGGCAGAACGTGGCCCACGGTAATCCGCCCCCGGCTTTTGCCGATGGCCTGTGCCGCCAGCACATATTCCCGCCCCCAGATGCCGTTGGCCGCCGCCCGTGTAAGCCGTGCGAACACCGGCACGTTGAAAATCCCGATTGCCAAGATTGCGGTTAAAGTGCCCGGCCCCAAAATTGCGGTGATCAAAATCGCCGACAAAATGGCCGGAAAGGCGAAGCTGAAATCTGACAGGCGCATGATGATTTCCTCGGTCCAGCCACCCCGGGCGGATGCCACCAACCCCAGACCGATGCCGACCCCTGCACCGATGGCCACGGAGGCCGCGCCGACGGCCAGGGTCGTTCGGGCACCCACCAAAATCATCGACACCACGTCACGGCCGAAATGATCGGTCCCCAACCAGTATTCGGTGCTGGGGCCCAACAATTGCAAGCCGATGTCGATGGCCACGGGATCATGGGGGGTCCAAACAAAGGACACCAACGCTGCCAAGATCACCAGCCCGGTCAATCCGCCCCCCACCAGCAAAGATGTGAATTTGGCCCCGTTGGGCCATAGACGCCCGCGTAGTGTCGTGGGTTGAACAGAGGCCATTTGGCTGGTCACCGTCACCGGGCAACCTCGTGCCGCGGATCAATGACCCGGTACACCAAATCAATCACCAAATTGATGACGATGACCATGGTCGCCAGCAGCATCACCACGTCTTTCACCACCACCAAATCGCGATTGGAAATGGCCTGGAAAACCAGACGCCCCAATCCGGGCAGTGAAAACACGTTTTCCACCACCACGGTCCCGGCCAACAGAAACGAGAACTGCAAGCCCATGACCGTGATCACCGGAACCATGGCGTTGCGCAACACGTGCCCCAATAATGTCCGGCGTCGGCTTAGGCCCTTGGCCCGGGCGGTGCGGACAAAATCTGCACCGATTTCTTCTAACACCGCCGACCGCACGACCCGTGCAAGGATTGCCCCCTGAACCGTGGCCAATGCCACCGCCGGCAATATCAGAGCCTTTAGGCCCTGGCCGATCCCGGCCTCCCAGCCAGGAAATCCGCCAGCCGAAAACCAACCCAGAGACACCGCGAACAGCAAAATCAGCAACAACCCCAGCCAGAAATTGGGCACGGCGATGCCCAGTTGGCTGACGATCATTGCACCGAAATCCCCTGGCCGCCCATGATTGGCGGCGGCGACCAGCCCCAACCCCAATGCCATGGCGATGCTCAAGGCCATGGCGATCAATGCCAACGGTATGGTCACCGCCAAGCGCGGCGCGACCATTTCGGTCACGGGTATTCCGTATGTGTATGACGTGCCGAAATCGCCGGTGGCCAACCCCGCGATCCAAGACAAATATCGGACCGCCGCCGGGCGATCCAATCCCAATTGTTCGCGCAACGCCGCCAGGGCGCCTGGGTCCGCATCCACCCCCAGAATCGACAAGGCGGGGTCGCCCGGCAGGATTTCCAAGGCCAAAAACACCACAAGGCTGGCCCCCACCAATGTGGCGACAAAGCCCACAAATTTGCGAACGAAAAAGCCGTTCATTTCTTCTGCGCCAATGTCAGGCCATCAGCGATGGGCACCATGGACACTGTCACCCGGTCATCATCATGAACCATTGCGTTAAAGGCGCGGATGGCGACGGTATCGGCATCTATGGCCGTGTCGTCGGCCACCCGTCCGCTCCACAGAACATTGTCGATGGCCACCAGTCCGCCGGGGCGCAGCAACGCCAAAGCTCTGATGTAATAGGCCTGATATTCGGATTTTTCCGCGTCCAAAAAGATGAAATCAAAGGTGCCGCTTTCACCCCCATCAATCAAGGCATCCATGGTTTGGGTCGCCGGGGCAATGTGCAGGTCGATCTTGTCGGCGACCCCTGCCAATTGCCAATACTCCTGCGCTAACCCCGACCATTTGTCCGATATGTCGCAGGCCACAAGGGTCCCATCATCGGGCAGAGCCAGGGCTACGGCGGCGGCGCTGTAGCCGGTGAACACCCCGGCTTCCAAGGTTTTGCGGGCACCCATCAAGGACACCAACATGGCCATAAACGCCCCCTGTTCCGGGGCGATTTGCATGCCCGCCGCGGCCCCGGCCTGTTCCGCCGTTGCCGCCCGCAGATCAGCCAAGGCCTGTGGCTCGCGCACCCCTTGGCGTTGCAAATAGTCGTATGCCTGTGGGGTCAGGGTCAGGGTTTCGTTGGACATGGTCGCCGCCTTTCACCGTGGGCCGAGGGGGTGCCGAAGCCCTTGGCGATATTGCCTAAGAATCGCCCAAGTTTCGCCCACTTTTGAACGCATTGCGACGCCATATTCCTCAGTGTTGGGCCTCCAACCGGCTCGGTGACGGTTTTCTTTCAATCCCCCGAAGGACGCCGCGCCGGGCCGTTTTTATTTCCTGGGCCTAGCACCCGCGCGCACCCTGCCTAGGACGCCGGGGCCGACTGGCCCTTTTCTTTTTGCTGCTTCGTCCACAGGGCGGCGTAGGAACCCATGGCCGTCAGCAATGATTGGTGGGTTCCGCGTTCGGTAATTTCGCCATCTTCGATCACCAAAATCTGGTCGGCGTGGACCACGGTGGACAGCCGGTGGGCGATGATTAGCGTCGTCGCCCCATGGGAAATTTCGGCCAAGTTTTCTTGGATCACCCCTTCGGTGATTGAATCCAGCGATGACGTCGCTTCGTCAAACAGGAAAATACGCGGGTTTTTCAAAACGATCCGGGCGATGGCCACCCGTTGTTTTTCTCCGCCCGATAGCTTCAATCCCCGTTCGCCCACCACCGTGTCGTAGCCTTCTGGCAGGCCCGTAATAAAATCATGCAGGTGGGCGGCCCGGGCGGCGCGTTCCACATCTTCCGCCGTAGCATCATCCAAAGCGATGCCAATGTTGTGGCGAAGGGTGTCATTGAATAGAACCGTGTCTTGGGGCACCACGCCGATGGCGGCGCGGACGGTATCAACTTTTAGCCCACGGATGTCTTGGCCTTCCATGTGTATAGACCCACCGGTTGGGTCGTAAAACCGGAACAGCAGCCGGGCCACCGTGCTTTTGCCCGCGCCGCTGGGGCCCACCAACGCCGTGGTGGAACCAGAGGGCACATCAAAGGACAGGCCCTTCAGAACAGGGCGGCGGGGGTCGTATTCGAAGGATAAATTGCGGACCGAAATTTCCCCCCCACCATCGGGCAAGGGCTGGGCGTCGGGGGCGTCCACCATGTCCGGGACCTCTTCCATTAGCTCCATCAATTTTTCCATGTTGATGAGCGCCAGCTTGGTGTCCCGGTACAACTGCGCCATGGCTTCCAGCGGGATGATGATTTGCAGCAAATAAGCGTTGATCAGGACAAGTCCACCGATTGTGATTTCCCCGGCCAGCATCTGCTGCCCGGCCATCCACAACAGCAACGTGATGCCGGTCCCCAGGACCAAGACCGTCAACACCCCGGTTAGGCTGCGGACATATGACGCCCGGGCCGAATAGGCCTCCCATGCCCGCAGGACTTTTGCCAGTTCGCGATCCGCGCGCTGCTCGGCCCCAAAATATTTGATGGTTTCGTAATTGAACAACGCATCCCAAGCCCGGCCACTGATGGCGCCGATTTCGCTCATCGCCTTGCGCTGACGGACTCCGTGGATTTCCGCACCAATCACCAACACAATCCCGTAGGCGATGAAGGTGACCAAGATGACCAGGGCATAGACTGCCTGGAATTGAGTCAAAAGTACGCTGGCGACAATGGTCACCTGGACCATCAACGGAAAAATCGTCATCAGCGGGTTCATGATGATGGTGCTGGACGACCCGATGCCACGGCCGATGACTTCGGACAACTGGCCAATGGTCCGCGATAAATGGAATTGCAGACCAAGAGTGTGCATGTGGCGAAAAATGATCTGCCGGAGCTTGCCGTTGACGCCATTAACGATGGGGAATACCGCCCCATAACGCAGTTCTTGAAGGATCCGGCTTAGAGTGAAAACCAGGGCATATCCCATCAGCAAGGTGATGGGCAGAATGGCTGGCGAAGAGTCCGGATCGGCAAATCCGTCGACGGCCGTCGCGAAAATAAGCGGTGCCAATGCTTGTCGCCCGGCGGTAATCCCAATCAGCACCACCGCGAGCAAGAT
>JABHVE010000063.1 GCA_018658465.1 Alphaproteobacteria bacterium | reverse complement strand
GGACGATCCCACGGGTTTGGCACATTTGGCGGGCATTGATTTGGGCCCATCGGGTAGCCGCTTGGGGCCTTTGGTGTTCAACGCCTCGGTGGATGGGGACCAAGACCGCCTAGTTGTCGACGTGGGGATGATGGCCGATGGGGCCGAGCTGTGGGTGCGCGGCACCCTTGGGGCCTTGGCCGAAAATCTCACCATGGACGTGGCTTACGGCGTCGCCCACCCGAACTTCCCTGATCTGGCCCAGGCTTTGGCGTGGCGCGGGTTGGCGACGGGAGCTCAGGTCCTTGATGGCCCGGTTTCCTTGCGCGGGACTGCTGCTGGAACTCTGCTGAATTTACAAGTTGGTGTCACCGGGGCTTTGGCCGGTGCGGACGTGGGGGTGGTGGGCACGATGGCCTGGAGTGATCGGGTTGCCTATAGCCTTCAGGCGTCCATCACCCACGACCATGCAGCCGTGGTGTTGGCGGGGTTTGGCATGGGCCCCGGAGACGATCCTGATTTTGGCCCCCTGCAAGTGCGTGGGGCCCTGGATGGCGATGGCCAACAACTGGCGATTTCCGGCTTGCAAGCGGCAATCGGCCCCAGCGAATTCACCGGTACGGCAAACCTTGGCTTTGGCAGTGATTTGTTCCGCATGGGGGCCACGGTGGCGGCCACCGAGTTGGATCTCGCCGCATTTTTCCCCGGAATCGCCGGACCGGCGGCCACCGACGATGGCGACATCAGGCGCAATTGGTCGGTGGAGCCCATCGACTTTTCCATCGTCGAGGCTGCCAATTTAGATCTGAACCTGACCGCCGAAACCCTGGACGGTTTTGGCTTGGCATTTACCGATGCCAGCCTTTCTGTGCGAACCGCAAACGGCGTGTTGGCGGTGGATGATTTCCATGGCAACGGCCTTGGGGGGGCGGTGGCGGTGGCCCTGACCGTGACCAACGGGGCGGTGCCCAGCCTTGAGGGTACGTTGGATCTGGCGGCGGCTGACCTATCCATGTTGCCTGGGTTTGGCTGGGATTTGGGCGTGACCTCTGGAACCGTGAACGCACATTTTGATTTGAAAACTGTGGGCGCCAGCGAGCGCGAATTGGTGGCCAATCTGGAAGGGTCTATGAGCCTGGAAGGCTCTGACGGCATGTTGGAGGGGTTCTCCTTGGCCAATTTTAATGGCCGATTCGCCGAGATCAAAGATGTCGCCGAACTGAACGCGTTGATGCAGCCCGCCATGCGCAGCGGCCAAACGCCTTTTGTGACGTTGCGCGCTGAAGCCGCAATGCGTCAGGGTGTGATCGAATTTGACGAACTGGCCGCAGACCTGCCTTTTGGGACCGTGGAAACTACGGGGGAAATTGATCTGCCCCGTCGGCGGGCAAATTTTGATTTGGAAGTCTTGCTGACGGAATTCCCGGACGCGCCACCGTTTGGCATGTCATTGGCGGGGCCGTGGGATGCGCCACGGCGATCAAATGATACTGAGGCCCTGTTGGCCTATGTGGCGTCGCGCCCGCCGCTGGTCGAAATTATCCCGCCGACACCGGAGCCAGTCATTGCGCCACCGGTTGTGCCGGTCGTCGCCCCAACGCCAATTGTTCAGCCCGTTGTTCAGCCAGATCCCACTCCGACCCCAACCCCAACCCCTGCCCCTGCTCCGATCGCAGAGGCGGTCGTGCCGCCAACACCCGTGATCCAGCCAGTAACAGCACCCGAGCCAGGCCAAAATCCGGCGGGGACACCCGATGCGATTGTGGCCCCAGCACTGACCCCTGCGGCGGATGCCCCGCCGGCGCCTTTGCCAGGTGCCGCACCCGCGCCCCAACCCGCGCCAGCACCGGCACCTGCTCCGCCACCCGTTGTTGAAGCGCCGCCGGTGATCGTGGCCGATCCTGTAGTTGAAGCGGCGCCTGTCGTTGAAGCTGTGCCCGAGCCGGTTTTAGAGCCCGTGCTGGAACCGCCCGTGGAGCTAGTGCCGGAACCTGATCCAGAACCCGCACCAGACCCCGCGCCAGAGATTCAGCCCGGGGGACTTGCTGGACCCGATGCACCTGCCGCACCCGACGCCCCGGAAACGCCGGTTGTTGAGGGCGCAGAGCCCGCCGATGGCGGTGCCCCGGCCGGTGAGCTAACCCCCGCCCAACAGCTCCAACAATTCCTGGAAGGGATCGCTGGCGGCGACTAAACCAACTCTAGTCAGAGCGGCGAGTCTTCAAGGGTGTATGGCGTGGATGGGCGGCTGCGGACCCAGTCCAGAACGAACACTCTGAGTGCACTAGAAAGATTTGCGGTGCGGGTGCTGTCGACAGTGCCGATCAGCGCCGCCAGGGGAATTGCCTCGGCCTCGGCAATTTCTTTCAGCCCCGCCCAAAATGCCGGTTCTAGGGAAACGCTGGTGCGGTGCCCGGCAATGGTGACGGATCGCTTTTGCACCGTTTGCGCGGCTTCCTTTGCCCGCTTGGCCCGCGCTTCGCTGGATTGCTTATACGTTGCCACGGCTATGTGGAGGACGGGCCGGTCATAGCCTCGGGGCGAACCCAACGGTCGAATTCGTCACCGGACACAAGGTCCAGAGCAAGGGCGGCTTCACGCAGGGTGATGCCTTCGGCATGGGCTTTTTTCGCGGCTTTAGCAGCGTTGTCGTATCCGATGTGGGGGGCTAATGCGGTCACCAACATCAGAGATCGTTCCATCAGATCGGTAATGCGATCGTGGTTCGGTGTGATCCCAACGACGCAATTGTCGGTGAAGCTGACGCACGCGTCGGCCAGCAGGTGGATTGATTGCAGCAAATTGAAAATCATCACCGGCTTGAACACGTTTAATTGCAGGTGTCCGCTGGCCCCGGCGACGGTGATCGTTGTGTGATTGCCCATGACCTGGGCCGCTACTTGGGTCAGGGCTTCGGCCTGGGTGGGGTTGACCTTGCCCGGCATGATCGACGACCCCGGCTCGTTTTCCGGCAACTGGATTTCGCCCAACCCCGTGCGCGGTCCCGATCCCAACAGGCGGATATCATTGCCGATTTTCATCAGGCTGACGCCCAAGGTATTCAGGGCTCCAGAGGCTTCGACCACTGCGTCATGGGCCGCCAGGGCTTCAAATTTATTGGGTGCGGTGACAAACGCCTGCCCTGAAATGCGGGAGATTTCGGCGGCAATTGCCACATCAAATCCGGGTGCAGAATTCAACCCAGTGCCGACTGCGGTCCCCCCCTGGGCCAGCATCAATAATCGAGGCAGGGCATCGGATACTCGGGCAATGCCATTGGTGATTTGCGCGGCAAACCCAGAGAATTCTTGGCTCAAGGTCATGGGGGTGGCGTCTTGCAGATGGGTGCGACCGGTCTTGATAATGTCGCCCCAGGCGTCTGCCTTGGCGGTCAGGGCCGCGCCCAAATGTTCCAACGCAGGGATCAATTGCCCAGTAATTTCCGTTACCGCCGCCACATGCATGGCGGTGGGGAAGGTGTCGTTGGACGACTGGCTCATGTTCACATGGTCGTTGGGGTGGACCAAAGATTTTTCGCCCCGTGTCCCGCCCAATAATTCGTTCGCCCGATTGGCGATCACTTCGTTGGCGTTCATGTTGGTTTGGGTGCCCGACCCGGTTTGCCAAACCACCAGGGGGAATTCGTCGTCCAGTTTGCCGTCGGCAACTTCCGCAGCCGCCCCAATGATGGCGTCGGCGATCTTGCCGTCCAACGCGCCGGATTTTTTGCTGACAGTGGCCGCCGCCTGTTTGATTAGCCCTAATGCGCGGATGACGGGCGTCGGCATGCGATCGCCACCGATGCGAAAATTTTGCAGGGATCGTTGGGTTTGGGCACCCCAATACCGATCGGCGGGGACTTCGATGGGCCCAAAGGAATCTTCTTCGGTGCGTGTCGGTTTGGTCAAAACGATTAGTCGCTGCCTACTTTTTCCGAAAGGTATCAAGCTCCACCACCGTGCCGGTGGTGGGCTCATGGGCCGCACTTTCGTCCAAAGCGGCATCACCGCCCGTCGCCGCTCTGTCGGGCTCAGACTCGTCTGCCACTGTGGCCGCCTGGTCGCCGTCTGCGGATTCTTCGTCCTCGTCATGGCCCAGTTTGAATTGCAGGCCGAATTCAACGCTGGGATCAACAAATCCGGTGATGGCGTCATAGGGCACAGTGAGCCGTTCGTTGCGACCGCCAAAGCTTAAGGTCACCGAAAATGCCGTGTCGCCAACTTCCAAATCCCAGAATTGATTTTCAAGGACCAGGGTGATTTCTTCCGGATAGCTTTCGCGCAAATGGTCGGGCATGACCATTCCTGGATTGTCGGTGCGGCAGGAAATATAAAAATGGTGTTCCCCCGGCAGGCCTTCTTTTTCGGTTTGGGTCAGCACTTGATAGACCACGCCGCGCAGGGCGTCTTCGACCAGTCTGCCGTATTCCATTAGATCGTCTGCCATTGTCGTCTTACCCAAACACGCTTGTTCAAACAGTGGGGGGCTTCTGTTGCCCGGCGCCCCCCGGGCCGCGCTTACTTATTGCTAAGCAGCGAGTGCCACAACAGAGTTGTTGTCATTGGCAATTGTAATATTGACCCGATATCGGTGGTATCATGCCGGGCAAAAATCGCCTCTTTAGCCACGCGTCGATCCTATTTCGCCCCCATCAAAAGCGCACATCTGAATTCGGTTTCTGAACCAGCCGAGATGTGCGTTTGTGGTGGAGGCGCCGGGTACCGCCCCCGGGTCCGCAAGGTTATTACAAACGACGTTTATCGCCATAGCTGGTCTCCCAGCAGGTCTTAATATAAGCCTCAGGGCCGAAGGTTACAAATATTCGCTTTTTTGTTTGCCGATCGGATTCACGCGCCTGACAAACGTCCGACGCGATCCGCTCGCGCGTCAATTTTCGCACCTCAGTTGCGTTTGCCGTTGGCCGGTCAGATGGTTTTTGCGGATGCGAGAATTCCCGCGCCGATCAAGAAGCTGCCGCCAACGCGGTTAACACGTTTCAGGGTCGTCGGTTTTTGGAACCGCGCCCGCAGGGTGCCGGCCAAGACGGCCCAAATCGCCACGTTTAGCGCCGCCAAGGTCACGAAAGTCGCCTCTAGCAACGCAAATTGAGGCAGGGCTGCGGCGGTGGCATCAATAAACTGCGGCACGAAGGCGATAAAAAACAAAATGCCCTTGGGGTTAAGAGCGGTGACAATGAAGGCGTGCCAGAACAATGACCGCTCAGATCCGGATTCGGCGGATTGCTCCAACGGCCCCTGGGCTGGGTTTGATCGCCACAATTTTATACCTAGCCACACCAGGTACGCCGCACCGATCAGCTTCAGCACCGTGAATGCCGTGGCGGAAGCGGCCAGGACAGCGCCCGCCCCCAACAACGAAGCGGTCATGGCAGTGAAATCCCCCAGGGCGACGCCGGGAACGGTGGCCCAGGCGGATGATTTGCCGCGGCCCAGGGCATAGGTCACCACCAACAGCACCGTGGGACCGGGGATGGTCAAAAGAACGATGCTGGTGGCGACAAACGCAATCCACACTTCCAACGACATAGAAATAGCCTCTGATTCTTTCGCCAATCATCGATTCAAAATGCCAGTCGCAGCATCTTGGTTTAGAGTGCGCCCCCTATGACCGTAAACCCCGAACAAGAACAAGAAATCGAAGAGCTTCGCGCCGAGGCAAATGTGACCCGTAGGGTGACGTCGCCGGGGTTGGAGCAAATTCTATACGAAGTCCTGCCGGTCTTGGACCACGGGTTCGTCCGGGTGTTGGATTATATGGGCGATGATGGGGCTGTGGTTCAGGCCGCCCGGGTGTCATATGGCAAGGGCACCCGCAAGGTCATGGAAGATCAGGGGCTCATCAATTATCTGATGCGCCATCGCCATTCGACGCCGTTCGAGATGTGCGAGATCAAATACCACGTGAAGCTGCCGATTTTTGTGGCCCGCCAGTGGATCCGCCATCGTACCGCCAATGTGAATGAATATTCCGCGCGATATTCGATCCTTGATCGGGAATTTTATGTACCGGAGCCGGAACATTTGGCGGCCCAAGCCACCAGTAACCGTCAGGGTCGGGGGGATGTGCTCACCGGCGATGACAACGCCCGGGTGCTGAATTTGCTGCGGGAAGATGCCGAGCGCAATTACGCCCATTACCAGGAAATGCTGAACCTGGACGATAACGGCGATGTGCTGGATGACAGCCGCACGGGTCTGGCCCGGGAATTGGCACGGATGAATTTGTCTCTGAATTATTATTCCCAGTGGTATTGGAAAATCGACCTGCACAATTTGCTGCATTTTCTCAGCTTGCGGGCCGACGCCCACGCGCAGTTCGAAATTCGCGAATATGCCGACGTGATGATGGACACGGTAAAGAAATGGGTGCCGCAAACGTTTTCGGCGTTCGAAGATTACCGCATGGGCGGCGCGCATTTGTCGGCGAAGGGCCTGGAAATCGTCAAACGCATGTTGGACGGCGAAGACGTCACCCAACCGGACTCCGGCCTGTCGAAGCGCGAATGGTCAGAGCTGATGGCCCAGCTGGGGCGGGAAAGCTAAGGCCTAATACTCGATTTCGCGGTCTTCCATGACTGCGCCGAAGCCACCCACCATCAACCCCGTAATTGCGCCGTCGGCTAGGTCCAGCCGGGCTTCCAAGATGCTTGGCGACGGCGGGGTCATGTAGACACCCTGCTCGACGACAATAATGTCCGTGACAACCCCCAAGCGATCATGGAGCAAACAGGCAAGGGGACCGGCGGCCATGCCGGTGGCGGATTCTTCGTCAATGCCGAAGGCCGGAGCAAACATGCGGGCGGTGGCGGCAAATTCCGATTTGGCGACATCTGTGGTGAACACATAGACGCCAACGCCCTCCAGGGCCTCGGTGAACGTCTGGACGGCTTCCAGGTTGGGTTGGATTTCGGACAGGATTGCTGAGGATTTCACACCGACGTATAGAAATTTCATCCCGGTGCTGACCACGACAGGATCGCAGTCGGCGATCAAGTCGGCCTCGACCAAACCCAGGGCCGCCAAAATTTCAGCCTTGGTTACCCCAGTCCATTCGGACTCCCCTTGGTATTGGGGCGCCAGTTGTTCCAAAAATGCTGCGCCGTCTTGCAACAGAATTTTACGCGGGCCTTCGATGGTTTCTTTCGACGTGTCGCCCTCCGCCACCCGGCCGATTTCCGCCAAATATGAAAACGTGGCGACGGTGGCGTGGCCGCAATGGGCGATGCGGCTATTGGGAGTGAAAAAATCCAACTTGAAGGCCTCGGTGTCTGACGCCGAGACAAAGGCGGTTTCCGACAGGCCCACGGCGGCGGCGATCCTTTGCATTTCCGGATCGGTCAGGTCGTCCGCATCCAGCACGACACCGGCGGCATTGCCCCCGCTGCCATTGGTAACAAAGGCATTCACAATTTTGACGGTGATGGATTTGGAAATAAGTGGTTATCCCAATTTTGCCGCCACTTTGGCGGCGATAGCGCGATAGGCCTGTGCGTGATCGCCATCGGGATCCGAGGCCACAATTGGCGTGCCGTCGTCGGAGGTTTTACGGATGCGGATGTCCAGGGGGATTTCGCCCAGGAACGTCATACCGGTTTCCTCGGCCATGTGTTTGGCGCCCCCGTGGCCGAAAATATCGCTGCGCTCGCCACAATGGGGGCAGTTGAAATAGCTCATGTTCTCGATCCAGCCCAAAATCGGCACCCCGACCTTTTCGAACATTGCCGCGCCTTTTTTGGCGTCTAGCAACGCGATGTCTTGGGGGGTGGAAACGATGACGGCCCCGACAAACGGAACCTTTTGGGTCATGGAAAGGTGGGCGTCACCGGTGCCAGGCGGGAAATCCACCACCAACACGTCCAAGTCCCCCCAAGTGACGCCGCGCAACATTTGATCCAGGGCGGATGTGACCATGGGCCCGCGCCACACCACAGGCTCGTCGCCGGGGATGATCGACCCCATGGACATGGCTTTGATGCCGAATGCCTCCAAAGGCGTGATCTTGCGATCAACGGCTTCGGGAGTTTGGCCGCCTAAGCCCAACATGCGGGGGATGCTGGGCCCGTAAATGTCGGCGTCCAAAATGGCGACCTTTTTGCCCAACGCGGCCAATCCCAAGGCCAAGTTGACCGCTGTGGTGGACTTGCCCACACCGCCCTTGCCCGAGGCCACGGCCAGAACGGCCCCAACACCGGGGATTTCTCTTGGCGGCTGCGGTTTCGGCCGGGAATGGGGTTGGTCGGCTGCCATGCTTGAAATTTCCTGTGTTCATAGTGATATGGGTTGGGTGATGACCTCTGTTATCACGCCAGGGCGCGTTGCGCTTGCCCACTAGGTGTCCTATAAGGCTGAACAGCGCAAAAGGCGGCGCAAACGGCCCGGTTTTCTAGGAGTACAGCGGGTTTTGCGACGTGTCGTATTGACCGATAAACCGCGAATTTTGGGGCTTGCCCAAGGCGCGGTTCGGCCCGATGGGGGCCATAAAATCTTGGAGAAGAACGCCCATGCCATGGAATAACCAAGGCGACGGCGGATCTGGTGGCAACGGTGGAGGCCCTTGGGGTCAGAAACCGGGACCGCGCGGACCTCAGCCGCCGAATCTTGAAGACCTGCTTCGTCAAGGACAAGACCGATTTAAAAGCGCGATGCCCAGCGGCATTGGCGGCGGTCGTGGCTTGATGCTGATCCTGTTAATCGCCATCGCCATATGGGGCGTCAGCGGTTTTTATCGGGTTCAACCAGACGAGCAAGGGATCGTTATGCGGTTCGGGGCGTTCGTTGAGAAAACAGCGCCGGGGCTGCATTACCATTTACCCGCACCCATCGAATCTGTGCTGACGCCGAAGGTCACGGTCATCCATCAGATTGATATCGGTTTACGTTCCGCAGACGGCCGCACGGGCGGTGCCCGGGATGTGCCCGAAGAAAGCTTGATGCTGACCCAGGACGAAAACATCGTCGATATCGATTTTGCCGTGTTCTGGCGCATCGAGGATGCTGCGGATTTCTTGTTCAACACTCAACTCCAAGAAATTACCATCAAGGCAGCGGCGGAAAGCGCCATGCGCGAGGTGATTGGCAATGTCGGCATTGAAGCAGCCCAAACCGAGGGCCGCTTGCAGATCGAAATTGATACCCGTGAAAGACTGCAACAAATTTTGGATTCCTATGGGGCAGGGGTGGCAATTGTTGACGTCAATCTGCTGAAATCGGATCCACCAGGGGCGGTCATCGACGCCTACCGTGATGTGCAGCGGGCCCGCGCCGACAACGAGCGCCTGCAAAACGAGGCCGATGCCTATAAAAACGACATCGTCCCCCGGGCCCGCGGTGAAGCGGCCACGTTAATCCAGGCCGCCGAAGGCTATAAAGCCCAGGTGGTCGCCGAGGCCGAGGGTGACGCGGAACGCTTTAATTCAATTTTCGCCGAATATTCCAAGGCCAAGGAAGTCACCACCCGGCGGATGTTCTTGGAAACCATGGAGCTGGTTCTGCAAGGGGCGACAAAGGTGATCATCGATCAGGATGGGGGCGGCGGCGTCGTGCCCTATCTGCCGTTGCCTGAATTGCAAAACCGCGCCGGGGGAGGGAACTGATCATGAATAAATCAACATCTGGCATTACTGCCGTCGTCTTGATTTTGGTCCTTGGGGTCGTTGGCTTTGCCTCCGTCTTTACGGTTCAACAAACCGAATTCGCCCTGGTGCTACAGCTTGGTGAACCCAAGCGGGTGATCACCGTTCCTGGGCTGCACTTTAAGATTCCGGTCATCCAGAACGTGGTCAAGATCGATAACCGCATCCTGCATTTGGACGCGGCTCCGGCCGAAGTCATCGCATCGGATCAAAAGCGCTTGGTGGCGGACGCCTATTTGCGTTACCGCATCACCGATCCCCTGTTGTTCTTTCAGGCTGTGACCACCGAGGCAGCGGCGAATTTGCGGCTGCAATCGCTGTTGGAATCGGCGCTTAGAGAAACCTTGGGCACCCAGCCGTTGAACGCCATTATTTCTGGCCAGCGTCTGGCGCTGATGGAGGAAGTTGCCGCGGTAACAAGCGGGCAAGCGGCCGGGCTTGGCCTCACCGTCATAGACGTGCGCATCAAGCGCGCCGATCTGCCGGAAGAAAATAGCCAAGCGGTGTACCAACGGATGCGCACGGGACGCGAACAAGAAGCCCGTCAAATCCGTGCCGAAGGCGCCGAAGCGGCACTGATTACCCGCGCCGGTGCCGACCGCGAAGTCACGGTTATTTTGGCCAACGCCGATCGGGACAGCGAAATCCTCCGCGGTCAGGGGGATGCCAAAGCCATCGAGTTGTTTGCCGAGGCCTTTGGTAAGGATCTTGAATTCTTTTCGTTCTATCGATCCATGCAGGCGTACCGGACGGCGTTGGGAGCCGATGACACCACCATGGTGCTGTCACCGAATTCCGACTTCTTCCAGTTTTTCCGCAGCATGACCGGCGTCGACATTACCGCTGCCGAATAACACAATTCCAGGCGTCTGGGCCAACTCCCATGAGTGATTTGTGGGTTGGTCTGGCCCTGGTTCTGGTGATCGAAGGCGCGTTGTACGCGCTGTTTCCCGACGCCATGAAACGGATGATGCTGGCGGCCCAAGGCATCCCAAGTGCCGTCATCAGACGCGGCGGACTTGTTGCCGCCGTGATTGGCGTGTTTTTGGTCTGGGTGATCCGGGGCTTCTAGGCACGGCGTATTGATTAGGTGCAATCAAGTCTGTGTGATTTCTTTGCAATCCAGCGAAGAATTTACCGGTTTAGTCCGTTGGCCATAAAGCGGCCTTGTCGCCGCCATAATTTGCCCACCATTCGTTTTTAGAGTGCAAGAAAATCAACGCCCTTCGGGAAAGGTTCGGAATGTATCAGTTGTCAAAATTTACCAATGCCCTGGGTCACGGCGCTCGCGCCGCTGCTTTTGGCTCGGCCATGGTGGTCACAACCTTGTTCGCGGCTGGCAACACCCAAGCCCTGGAAGGCGTTCTTAATTTCGCCGATGTGGCTGAAGTCACGCTGCCCGCCTATGTGGATATTGTCACCAGCCAGAACGTCACCCAGCGCGGTGGCGGTCAGCGTCCCCAACAGGGCGGCGCATTTGACGAATTTTTCGAAGATCTTTTTGAACAGCTCCCCGATGGCCAGCAACAATTGCGCCGCCCAGCGTCCCAAGGTTCCGGGTTTGTCATTGCGGCGTCCGGCATCATCGTTACCAACAACCACGTTGTCGCCGACGCCGACGGGATCGAGGTGGTTTTTGTGGATGGATCCCGGTACCCCGCCACCATTCTTGGCCGCGACGAACGCGCCGATCTGGCCGTGCTGAAAATCGACGCAGGCCACGACGTGCCATTCGTCAATTGGGGTGACTCAGACGCCGCTAGAATTGGTGAATGGATTATCGCCATCGGCAACCCGTTTGGCTTGGGCGGAACCATCACCGCCGGTATCATTTCGGCCCGTGCCCGCAACATTAACGCCGGCCCATACGATCAATTCCTTCAGACCGATGCCTCCATCAACCAGGGTAATTCCGGTGGACCGCTGATCAACATGGCGGGTGAAGTCATCGGCATTAACACAGCCATTTTCTCACCCACCGGCGCCAGCGTCGGGCTGGGTTTTGCCATCCCGTCAAATTTGGCGCGGCCCATTGTCGATCAGTTGGTGGAATTCGGTCACGCCCGACGCGGCTGGCTGGGGGTTCGCATCCAGCGGGTCACCGACGAAATTGCGCAACAGTTGGCGATGGATGACACCCGGGGCGCATTGATTGCCGGTCTTACCGTCGATGGCCCTGCGGGTCGCGGCGGCATCGAAGTCGGCGATGTGATTTTGTCCTTCGCCGGAAAAGACGTGGCGAATATGAGCGCACTGCCGCTGATCGTCGCCCAGACCACCCCGGACGAGATGGTGGCGGTGGAAGTATGGCGCGACGGAGGACTGGTGAAATTCGAAATGCGGGTTGGTGAATTAACCGACGTTGCAGTGGCCGCCCTTCAACGGGATCCTACCCGGGACGCTGTCGGGATCGAAACCTTGGGCCTGACGATGGTCTATTTGAATGGCGAACTCCGCGCCCAATTCGGCATCGGCGGCGAAGTCTCTGGGGTTGTCATCACCGAAGTCGCCAACGGCACCGACGCCGCCGCTCGGCGTATCCAGCCCGGCGACGTGATCTTGGAAGTCGCCCAACAGGAAGTCTCGACCCCTGACGAAATCGCGGCTCTGATAACTGCTCGTAGAAACAACAATCTGGCATCTGTGTTGATGCTGATTCAGGAACCGGATGGCGATTTGCGGTTCGTGAGTTTAAGTCTCGACGGTTAGAAACCGTCGAGAAATTTGCCGATCAGATTCACGTGACCGGCTTTTTTCTCTGACGTTCAGATTCACGTGGCGCAATATTGCGGAGCAATGATCTGAGTAAGGCGCGCCACGATCTGCACTCGGTGCCGCCACGATCTGCTCGCGCGACACAGTTCTTCACGTCAGCTGCGCTTGTAGCCAGTCCGCCTCCGCATTTTCTTTCCCCCTCTTCCCACCCAGGGAGGGGGTTAGGGGGAGGTAGAAGAAAAATATGGAGGGGGTGCGTAGGCGCTAATCGACAAACTCATCCAACCTGTAGCCCTGGACATAAAGCAATGCGGTGAGGTCGCCATGATCAAGGGTGACATCTGCCGCATCGCGCACAACGGGTTTTGGCCGCACGGCCACACCCAAGCCAGCTGCCTTCAGCATGGGGATATCGTTGGCCCCGTCGCCTACGGCCAGTGTCGATTCAGCGGGGATACTGTGTTCTGCCATTAAGGCCTCAAGGGTTGTTTGCTTGGCTTCGGCACCAACGATATGCCCGGTGATGCGGCCGGTGAGCTTGTCGCCTTCGATCTCGAACAAATTGCCGCCAAAAGATCCGAACCCGGCGGCCTCGGCCACCCGCGAAGTAAAGAATTGAAAGCCGCCGGATACCAGCGCGGTGACGGCACCGTTTGATGTCATTGTTTTCACCAGAGTCCGCGCGCCGGGGTTCAACGTCACTCTTTCATCGAAAGTTTCCTGTAACAGGGCAGCTGAGACCCCCGCCAACATTTCCACCCGTTCCCGCAACGCATCGGCGAAATCCAATTCCCCGGCCATGGCGCGGGCGGTCAATTCGGCGACCTTTGCCCCCACCCCCGCCAGGTCCGCCAGTTCATCCAGGCATTCCTGGGCGATGATGGTGGAATCCATATCCGCCACCAACAGGCGCTTTTTTCGGTCTGCGGGGCGCTGGACAGCGATGTCGATGGGCTGCCCGGACAGTTCCGCCACCACGCTTTCATAGCCCCGGGTCCAATCCACATCATGGAAGCTGATGTCGGCGGCGGTTTCCGGTGCCAGCCATGTGGTGTCCTCCACTCTGGCGCCGGCCTTGTCCAAAGCCACACCGGCACGGGCCACGAATTTGTCGGACACGGCGTTGGCCCCCGGTTGTCCGATCAAGGTAAGGACGTATTCCATTCGCGATCCAAGTAGAGTGAGGCTAATACGAACGCCAGAAAAAAGTACATTGAGAGTATGACGAACGGCACAATTCTTATTGGCGGTCCCACCGCTAGCGGAAAATCAAAGTTGGCCCTTGATCTGGCCGAGGCGCTGGAGGAGTCCGGCGGTGCGACAATCATAAATGCCGACAGTATGCAGGTCTATTCCGACCTGCGGATCGTCACCGACCGCCCGAGCGCAGATGACGAGTCCCGGGTGCCCCATGCTCTGTATGGGGTGCTGGCCGGCGATGATGTGTGTTCCGCTGGGCGCTGGCGGCGTATGGCAGTGGATGCCATGGGGGCGGCTCATGAACAAGGACGCACAGCGATCGTGGTGGGAGGGACCGGCTTGTATCTGCGGGCGCTGACCCAAGGCCTGTCCGACATTCCCGACATCCCCGATGCCATTCGCCGGGATGCCAGGGCGGCCATGGAGGACAAAGGACCGGAACAATTTCACAGGGAATTGGCGGGGGCAGACCCCAAGGCGGCCACGGCCATACCGGTGGGGGACACCCAACGATCCATTCGCGCGTGGGAGGTATGGCAGGCCACCGGGCGGTCACTGGTGGATTGGCAAAGCGATCCTCCAGAGGATGCCGAGATACCGGGCCAAGTGGCCAAGATCGTGGTTATGCCGGATCGCCCGGATGTGTACGCCAGGGCCGAAGCCCGGGTGGCGCAGATGGTCGACGGCGGCGTTTTGGACGAAATTCGCGCTTTGGAGGCTCTGAAACTACCGGCGGATTTGCCGGCTATGCGGGCCGTCGGGGTGCCTGAATTTTTAGGCGTGGTGCGGGGTGACCGGTCCCTGTCCGACGCCATTGTTCAGGTGGCCCAGGCCAGTCGCCGGTTCGCCAAGCGCCAATACACCTGGTTTCGCCACCAAACCCCCGACTGGCAAGTGTTTGCTCCGGGATTGGCTGGGGGGGAGGGCTCAACGATCGCGCAACAATCGGAAAGGTTTTTTGATGAAGTCTTTCCATATGTTCGCCAAAATCTGTTGACCAAGAAGTCCTGAACGGTTACGTTGGCGCCGCTTTTAACTTGGGTGGCGGCCCGGGTTGATTTGTTTGAAATCCAGGCCGAATTTACACACCGTCCATCGCCCCGCAGGCATGGACGGTTTATTATTGGGCGCGCGCGCGTCCAAACTGGCGCGATTAGGAGACGATAGAATGGCAGGCCAAATGATGACCGGCGCTGAGATACTACTTGAGTCCCTGGTGGCAGAGGGTGTCGAGGTCGTATTCGGCTATGGTGGCGGCGCTGTTCTGCCGATCTACGACGCCCTGTACCAACAGGATCGGATTCGCCACATCTTGGTGCGCCATGAACAAGGGGCGGCCCACGCAGCGGAAGGCTATGCCCGATCCACGGGCAAACCAGGGGTTTTGCTGGTGACATCGGGGCCCGGTGCCACCAACACCGTGACCGGTCTGACCGATGCGCTGATGGATAGTATTCCGATCATTTGCCTGACAGGCCAGGTGCCGACGCACCTGATCGGCAATGACGCATTCCAGGAAGCCGACACGGTGGGCATTACCCGCCCGTGCACCAAGCACAATTATCTGCTGAAAGACATCAAAGACGTGGCCTTAAAAGTTCGCGAGGCCTTCTTTGTGGCGACCCATGGGCGACCGGGGCCGGTGGTCATCGACTTGCCAAAAAATATCACCATGGGCGAAGCCGAGTACATCAGGCCGATGGCAGTGGGCCACAAAACATATCGCCCCATCGTCAAAGGCAAACTGGAAGACGTGCGCGAAGCCGTGCAGATGATCGCCGCCGCCAAGAAGCCAATCTTTTACACCGGGGGTGGGGTCATTAACTCCGGCCCGGCGGCATCCCAATTGTTGAGGGAGCTCGCGCACCTGACTGGATTCCCGGTCACCAGCACCTTGATGGGATTGGGGGCGTTCCCGGCGTCGGACAAACAGTTCGTCGGCATGCTGGGCATGCACGGCACATACGAGGCCAACATGGCCATGCACGACTGCGACCTGATGGTGTGCATTGGGGCGCGGTTCGACGACCGCATCACCGGCAAACTGGATGCCTTCAGCCCGGAGTCGAAAAAGATCCACATCGATATCGATCCATCGTCCATCAACAAAACGATCCCGGTGGATTTGGGCATCGTTGGTGACGTCGGCCATGTGCTGGAGGATTTGATCAAAATCTGGAAGTCGGAAACCCAACGGCCCGATGCCGATGCCCTGAAAGCGTGGTGGGCGATCATCGACAAATGGCGGGAAAAAGACAGCCTGGCGTTTGAAACCAGTGACAAGATGATCATGCCCCAGCAGGCTATTCAGCTTTTGTACGAACACACCAAGGATCTGGACACCTACATCACCACCGATGTGGGTCAGCATCAAATGTGGGCGGCGCAACACTACAAGTTCGAAAAGCCCAACCGGCTGATGACATCGGGTGGCCTGGGGACTATGGGCTATGGTCTGCCGTCGGCGATCGGCGTGCAGATCGCCCATCCAGATTCCACGGTGGTTTGCATCACCGGCGAAGCGTCATTCATGATGAACATCCAGGAACTGTCGACGGCGGTACAGCACGGGGCCGGGGTGAAAATTTTGCTGCTGAACAACCATTACCAAGGCATGGTCCGCCAGTGGCAAGAAATGCTCCACGGTGGCCGCTTGGCGGAAAGCGAAATGACCGGAATGCCGGATTTCGTGAAAACAGCCGAGGCATTTGGCATGGTCGGCATGCGGGCTGAAAAACCCAGCGAGCTGGAGGATGTGATCAAGGCAATGTTGGCAGAAGACGGCCCAGTGATCGCGGAAATCGAAACCGACAAGACCATTGGATGTTACCCGATGATCCCGTCAGGTTCCGCCCACAACGAGATGCTTTTTGGCCCGAGAGAAAGCAAGGCCACTAAAATCTCGGCCGAAGGTATGACAATGGTGTAAGCCGTCATCTGGGCGGCGAATGGGCGGCGAATGGGCGGCGAATGGGCGGCGAATAAAATGAACAGACCGGTGACGCAATTGGATCAGACAGAGCAACGACACACATTGGCCGTTTTGGTGGACAACGAAGCCGGTGTTTTGGCGCGTGTCATCGGCCTGTTTTCGGGCCGCGGCTATAACATCGAAAGCCTGACGGTGGCCGAGGTCGACGCGGCGGTGAATCGTTCGCGGATTTCAATCGTCACGTCGGGCACGCCCCAGGTTATTGCCCAGATCAAGGCGCAATTGGAGCGGCTAATTCCGGTGCATGCGGTCGCTGATCTGACCGTGGAAGGCCCCAGTGTGGAGCGCGAAATGGCCTTGGTGAAGGTCAACGCTATCGGCGACAAGCGGGTGGAGAGCCTACGCATTGCTGACATTTTTCGGGCCCGGGTGGTGGACGCCACTTCGGAATCCTTTGTCTTTGAAATGACCGGGGCGACGGACAAAATCAACGCCTTTTTGGATCTGATGGTGCCTTTGGGCATGGTGGATGTCTCGCGGACCGGCGTTGCCGCCATCACCCGCGGCCCCAACCCAATGTAATTCCGACCGATTTTTTGCGGGGCATCAAGCCTCTTGGATTGAATGGGGAAGCGCCCCTTTTAGGAGACAGAACATGCGTGTTTTTTACGACCGTGACGCCGACACCAACCTGATCAAATCAAAAAAGGTCGCCATCGTTGGTTTTGGCAGCCAAGGCCATGCCCACGCGATCAACATGAAAGAGTCCGGTGTGACCGACGTTGTCTCGGCCCTGCGCCCAGGCTCCCCCAGCGCCGCCAAGGCCGAGGCCGCTGGCATTGGCGTGAAATCGGTGCCGGAAGCGGCCGCCTGGGCCGACGTTCTGATGGTGTTGGCGCCCGACGAATTGCACGGGAAAATTTACGAAGAAGACATCAAGGACAACATGCGTGAAGGCACCGCCATGGCCTTCGCCCACGGGTTTTCCATCCACTTTGAACAAATCGCCCCGCGCGCCGACATGGACGTGTTCATGATCGCGCCAAAAGGCCCCGGCCATACCGTGCGGTCGGAATACCAAAAGGGTGGCGGCGTGCCGTGTTTGTTGGCGGTTCACCAGGACGCCTCGGGCAATGCCCAAGATATTGGCTTGTCTTATGGCTCTGCCATCGGCGGTGGCCGCGCCGGAATTATCGAAACCACATTCCAGGAAGAATGCGAAACCGATTTGTTCGGCGAACAGGTCGTGTTGTGCGGTGGACTGACCAGTCTGATTCAGGCCGGGTTCGAAACTTTGGTCGAAGCGGGCTATGCGCCGGAAATGGCGTACTTCGAATGCCTGCACGAAGTGAAGCTGATCGTCGACCTGATCTACGAAGGCGGCATCGCCAATATGCGCTATTCCATCTCGAATACCGCCGAATACGGCGATTACAGCCGCGGTGATCGCATCATCACGGATCGCACCAAAAAAGAGATGAAGAAGATTTTGGGCGAAATCCAAAGCGGCGAGTTTGCCCGCGATTGGATGCTTGAAAATTCGGTCGGCCAGACCGGCTTCAAGGCCCAGCGCCGCCGGGCAGCGGAGCATCCCATCGAAGAAGTGGGCAAGCGCCTGCGCGACATGATGCCGTGGATTGCCGCCAACAAGATGGTGGATAAGGCGAAAAATTAGCCTGCAGCAAAAAAGACGGTTGTGACCGGCGACCGCTGGGGATAAAAAAAGCAAGTATCCCAAGGCGCTTTGCTCTAAGATTCATCCCCGGTGGGCAGGATTGGGCCTAACTGGTTGGAATCGAAGATTCAATTGCGAGACCGAACCATGGAACACACGGCAACATATCGGGAACGCTTCGCCGCTTTTTGCGGCGCTGCTAACCTGCGCCCTGTGTCCAGGCGTCCAATCACTTCCCTGGTTTCTCCTGTCGCGGAGCTCCTTCGACTTAGCTGCCCCTGAACCCAAGACGGGCGCATAGCGCCATTCGAGTTCAGGGGATGTGCCGAACGAAAATGGACAAACGCTAAATCGAAGGATCAGACAGATGACGAAAGAGGCAAAAGACGCCGGCGCGATGGAGTCCAACCGGGTCATAATTTTCGACACCACCTTGCGCGATGGCGAGCAGTCGCCGGGCGCATCCATGAATTTGGACGAAAAACTGCGGCTGGCTGACATGCTGGCCGGCATGGGCGTCGATGTAATCGAGGCCGGATTCCCCATCGCTTCGCCGGGGGATTTCGAAGCGGTGGAGGCCATCGCAAAATCCGTCACCGGGGCCACCATTTGTGGGTTGGCCCGTGCCGGCGCGAAAGACATCGAACGGGCGGCAGAGGCCTTGCGCCCGGCGGAGCGCAAACGCATTCACACGTTCATTTCCACCAGCGCCCTGCACATGAAATACAAATTGCAGATGGAGCCGGACGATGTGTACCAAGCGGTGATTGACAGCGTCACCTTGGCGCGCAAGTTCACCGATGATGTGGAATGGAGCTGTGAAGACGGCACCCGCACCGAGCCTGATTTTATGGCCCGATGCGTGGAAGCGGCGATCAAGGCTGGTGCCACCACGGTCAACATTCCAGACACCGTGGGATATTCGGCCCCAGAGGAATTCGGCGCGATCATCGCCAGATTGTTTGAACGGGTACCCAATATCGACAAGGCGATTATTTCCACCCATTGCCACAATGATTTGGGTCTGGCGGTGGCCAATTCATTGGCCGGTGTCGTCAACGGTGCCCGCCAAGTGGAATGCACCATCAACGGGATGGGCGAACGGGCTGGCAATGCGGCGTTGGAAGAAATCGTTATGGCCTTGCGCACCCGCCAGGATTTGTTGCCCTACACCACCAATATCGACACCACGCAGATCACCCGGGCATCGCGCATGGTGTCGGCGATCACTGGGTTCCAGGTGCAAAACAACAAGGCCATCGTGGGCGCCAACGCCTTCGCCCACGAAGCCGGTATTCACCAGGACGGGATTCTCAAAAACGCCCAAACCTATGAAATCATGACGCCGGAATCGGTGGGCCTGGCAGAATCCAAATTGGTCATTGGCAAACATTCGGGCCGCCACGCATTCCGTAAGAAATTGGAAGAACTGGGGATCGACCTGGCCGCTGATGCCCTGGATGACGCGTTTCGTCGGATGAAGGCCTTGGCTGACAAGAAAAAGGAAATCTACGACGAAGACATCGTCGCCTTGGTGGACGAGGAGGTGCGTGATAACGATCAGGTAAAGGTCGTGTCCTTGCAGGTGGTTTGTGGAACCAACGGCCCGCAAACGGCTGATTTGACTTTGGAAGTCGATGGCGCGGAAATGTCCCACAAATCAGAAGGTGCTGGTCCCGTGGATGCGACATTCCATGCAATCCGCGCCATGGTGCCGAATACTGCGGTGCTGCAATTGTACCAAGTCCACGCGGTGACAAAGGGCACCGACGCCCAGGCAGAAGTCACCGTGCGGTTGATGG
This sequence comes from Alphaproteobacteria bacterium, assembly GCA_018658465.1. GTDB lineage: Bacteria > Pseudomonadota > Alphaproteobacteria > UBA2966 > CAIVPW01 > JABHVE01. The sequence goes on along the minus strand of JABHVE010000063.1, from coordinate 2,547 downwards.
AAGACGGCAAATTGGTCACGGGATTGGGTGCCGATACCGACACCATGGTGGCGTCCGCCCGTGCCTATGTGAACGCACTGAACAAGCTCCTGGCTAGCCGGGATAAGCAGGCGCCGGAGGCGCTGACCGCCTGATGACGCGGGATAACAATAATTTTGTCCGGGGCCATCGTGCCCCGGGCTCGAATTGGTAGAAGCAGGAGCGCACCGAAAATATGTTTGGCAATTTGCTTGGTTGGATGTCGGCCGATATGGCCATCGACCTGGGCACCGCGAATACCCTGGTGTACGTCAAGGGTCGCGGGATCGTCCTGAATGAACCGTCGGTCGTTGCCATCGTCGATCACCGGGGCAAGAAACAAGTCCTGGCCGTTGGCGAAGAAGCCAAGCTGATGCTGGGGCGCACGCCGGGGAACATCGAAGCCATTCGTCCCTTGCGCGACGGGGTCATCGCCGATTTCGAAATCGCCGAAGAAATGATCAAACATTTTATTCGCAAGGTCCATAACCGCGGCAGTTTTGCCAGCCCCCAGGTGGTGGTTTGTGTGCCGTCCGGGTCGACGGCGGTTGAAAGGCGGGCAATTCAGGAATCAGCGGAAAGCGCAGGGGCACGCAGAGTGTTCTTGATCGAAGAGCCCATGGCCGCCGCCATTGGCGCAGGACTTCCCGTGACCGAACCCACGGGCTCGTTGGTGGTGGACATCGGTGGTGGCACCACAGAGGTCGCGGTGCTGTCTTTGGGCGGTATTGTCTATGCTAAGTCCGTGCGGGTTGGCGGCGATAAAATGGACCAAGCCATCATCAGTTACATTCGCCGCAATCATAATTTGCTGATCGGTGAAGCCAGTGCCGAGCGCATCAAAAAAGAGATCGGCACAGCCGCCCCGCCCGAGGACGGCGTCGGCGAAAGCATGGAAGTCAAAGGCCGCGATTTGATGAATGGCGTCCCCAAGGAATTGCTGATCAACCAGCGGCAAATTGCCGAAAGTCTGGCGGAACCCATTGGCGCGATCATCGAAACCGTCAAAACAGCCCTGGAACACACCGCACCGGAATTGGCCGCAGACATCGTCGATAAGGGCATTGTGTTAACCGGTGGTGGGGCACTATTGGGGAACTTGGACGCCGTTCTGCGAGAAGCGACCGGGTTGCCGGTATCGATCGGTGACGAACCCTTGACCTGCGTGGCAGTTGGCACCGGCAGGGCGCTGGAAGAAATGAAAACGTTGCGCCACGTTCTTCATCAACAGTTCTGAGGGTTGGTGGGTAGCAACATTCGAACACAGGAGCACTGGAGCACTTGAATTCATCGGGCGGAAAGGTTGGGCGGTTGGCGGTTCCTTTGCGGATCCTGTTCAATCGGTTTGCCTTTTTGCTGATGGTCGGCGCGTCTGTGACCTTGCTGGGCCTTTCCCGAGCTGGGTACAAACCCATCGAAAGCGCCCGGGTTTTTGTCCTGGATTACGCCGCACCGGTTTTGGATGTGATTTCACGGCCCGTCGCGGCAGCCAATGCATTGTTTGCCGAAATTGGCACCCTGATGACCATCTACGCCGACAACGAACGTCTGACACTGGAAAACGATCGCCTGCGCGCCTGGCAGGCCGAAGCCCGGCAACTGGCCCAGGAAAACGCCGCCTTCAGGGGGCTTCTGCGGGCCCAACCGGAACCCGGAATGACGTTTGTTTCTGCCCGGATCGTTGGGGATTCCGGTGGCCCATTTGTGCGCACATTGTTACTGAACGCCGGTGGCGATGATGGGGTTCGCAAAGGCGAAGCCGTCGTCAACGGTGATGGGCTTGTGGGCCGCGTGGTGGAGGCCGGAAACCGGTCATCCAGAGTGCTGTTGCTCACCGATTTAAACTCCCGCGTCCCCGTGGTTTTGGAACAATCCAGGTCGCGGGCGGTTTTAGAGGGGGATAACACCGATATCCTGAAACTGTCGTTTCTGTCCGACATCGCGGAAATTCAAATTGGTGACCGGGTCATGACGTCGGGTCACGGTGGAATTTTCCCGGCCGGGATTCCGGTGGGGGCGGTATCGGAAATCGATGGGGACGTGGTTAGGATTGCCCCGCTTGTGGCGTTTGGAAAATTGGAATTCGTGCGGGTACTGCGGTTTGATTTCCCGGAATTGGAACCGGTATTAGAACCTGATTTGCCGGCAGCAGTTAGTGCCGGTGAGGCGGCTGGGGCCGCAGAGTAATGAAGCCGGCGCGCCTGCTGCGGATTCTGCGGCTGCTGTTGCCGGGGCTTGTGACCTTTGTCGCCGTACTGCTGACTGTTCTGCCACTGGGCATTCCCTTCGCCGCGGTGGTCACACCATTTTTGTCTCTGATGGCGGTGTATTATTGGAGCATCTACCGGCCTGATTTGTTGCCGCCTGCGGCCGTTTTCGTCCTTGGGGTTCTGCAAGACATTTTGACTGGTGGCCCTGTAGGGCTTTTGGCGTTGGTGCTGCTATTGGTTCAAGCCTTGGCGGTGTCCCAGCGGCGGATCCTTTTGGGCCAAGCGTTTTCCGTTGAATGGGCCGGGTTGTTGCTGATCG
>JABHVE010000142.1 GCA_018658465.1 Alphaproteobacteria bacterium | reverse complement strand
TATCGAAATTGAAACGCCTTCCCAATATGGGTTTACCGAGGGGGCATCGGTGGCGTGTTCAGGGGTGTGCCTAACGGTCACCAACCACGGCGACGATTGGTTTGCCGCCGATGTTTCGGCTGAGACTTTGGGGTGCACCACGGTGGGGCAATGGGTCGCGGGGACATCAGTCAATATTGAACGACCCTTGAAAGTTGGTGACGAATTGGGGGGGCACATGGTTTTGGGCCACGTGGATGGGGTGGGGGCGATCTCGGCCCGGGCCACGGACGGAGAGTCGATCCGATTTACGGTGGAGGCCCCGGTGGAAATTATGCGGTTTATCGCGGAAAAGGGATCAGTGGCCTTGGATGGAATTTCCCTTACCGTAAACCAAGCGGACGCGGTACGATTTGGCGTCAATATAATTCCCCAAACTCAACGCGCCACAACCCTGGGGAACGCAGAGATTGGCGACCAAGTGAATTTGGAAATCGATCCTCTCGCCCGGTACGCCGCCAAAGCGGCATCGTCGGATTTGGAATGAGTAAAGCATGACTGTTCACGATTTTCTTTCGCCGGTTGATGAGGTCATCGCCGACATCCAACAGGGCCGCATGGTCATATTGGTGGATGACGAAGGCCGCGAAAACGAAGGCGACTTGATCGTCGCAGGTGAAAAGGCCAGTGCCGATGCGGTGAATTTCATGGCCAAGCATGGGCGCGGTCTGATTTGTTTGGCCCTGGCCCAGGATCGCGTGGAAACCCTGGAACTGCCATTGATGTCCCAGCACAATCAGTCGCGCCATCAGACCGCGTTCACCGTTTCCATCGAAGCCCGCGAAGGGGTGACAACTGGGATTTCGGCGGCGGATCGGGCGCGCACAATTGCCGCCGCCATTGATCCCAAATCCGGCAAAGATGCCATTCAATCGCCAGGCCATGTGTTCCCATTGGTGGCGCGCAACGGCGGCGTGTTGGTGCGCGCTGGACACACCGAGGCCGCCGTGGATTTGGCGCGCTTAGCGGGGCTCAATCCATCGGGGGTGATCTGCGAGATCATGAACGATGACGGCACCATGGCGCGCCTGCCCGAACTGGTTGAATTCGCCCAAATCCACGGGCTGAAAGTGGCGACGATTGCCGAATTGATTTCTTACCGCCGGCGCAATGACTCCATGGTCCGGCGCTTGGTTGAGACGGATTTTACCAGCCGTTTCGGCGGTGAATTTCGCATGGTGGTGTACGAAAACACTGTGGAGTACGCGGAACATATCGCCTTGGTGAAAGGCGACCTTTCCGGCCCCGACCCGGTTTTGGTGCGGATGCACGCTCTTAACGTTCTGTCAGATGTTTTAGGAGACAATTCCGTTGGCGAGCACAGGGAAAAGTCCCTGTCGGGTGCCATGGCCGCCATTGATGCCGAAGGACGCGGCGTTGTGGTGTTGATTCGCGAGCCTCGCCCAACGACGTTATCGGATGCGTTGGGGGTCACGGAGGATGGGGCTGATGGGCCCAAAGAATTACGCGAGTATGGGATAGGCGCCCAAATTTTGTTGGACCTGGGGGTGAAGGATATGATTTTGCTGTCCAATTCCCAGCGCACAGTTGTTGGCCTTGAAGGCTATCGCCTAACCATCAAAGAACAGCGCCCGATTACGCCGATGAACGACCCACAAGAAGCACCGGACAAGGATGTCTGACATGAAAGAAAACGCCCCCTATCTGTTGATTATTGAATCGCGCTTTTACAAGGATGTGTCGGACGAACTCGTTCGTGGGGCCATCGCTGAAATAGAAAGCATCGGCGGGACGTATCATCGAGTATCCGTGCCCGGTGTTTTCGAAATTCCCGCAGGCATTCGATTGGCGGTCCGCAGTATGGAATTGGTCAGCGCCGCTGTGCACAAGCGCTTTGATGGGTATGTCGCTCTGGGCTGTGTGATCCGCGGCGAAACCGATCACTATGAACACGTGGCCCGCGAAGGCCTGCGCGGCTTGAACGATTTGGCCATGCAGTATTCCATCGCCGTTGGCATGGGGATTTTGACCTGCAACACCAAAGAACAAGCCTTGGAACGCGCCTCGGTGGAAAAAGGTAACGTGGGCGGCCGCGCGGCGCGGACTGCGGTTGAAATGGTCGATTTCAAACGATCGCTGCTTCCTGACCGATGAACCCGTCGGCCCCCTCCCCAAGCCCGGACCCTGTCGGCGACGGTGTTTCAAATGATTTACCAAACCCGCGCAGCGCGTCGCGATTGGCTGCGGTGCAGGCCTTGTATCAAGTTGAATTGGGGGGCGGTGTGGCCGAGGACATATTCGAAGGCTTCTTGGATATCCATCAGGGGGCGGCATTGGACGGCCCTGACAGTGCCCCCGCTGATCGGGAATTTTTCCGAATGTTGGCCCAGGGCGTTTCAGATCAGATCGTTGCTGTGGACCGGGCCCTGACCAATTCCCTGCAAAATCAGACGGTGGAGCGCCTGGATGCAATTCTGCGCGCGGTGCTGCGCGTCGGCGCCTATGAATTGATGTCGCAGGCGGAAACCCCCGCCCGGGTGATCATCAGCGAATATTTGGATATCGCCCATGCCTTTTTCGCCGGGTCCGAACCAAAGCTGGTGAACGGAGTGCTGGATAACATCGCACAAGGTCTTCGCCCGAACGAATTCAAGTGACCCGCCGCGGGGAATTCGAACTGATTGCCGACGTGTTCGGGCCCTTGGCAGACGATCCATCGGCACTGAATTTGGGCGACGACGGAGCGATTGTTCCGACCCGCGAAGGCATGGATTTGGTTGTCACTACCGACGCCATGGTCGAAGGCAGGCACTTCGCTACTGATTTTCCGCCTGATCTGTTGGCGCAAAAACTGCTGCGGTCCAATTCATCGGACTTGGCGGCAATGGGTGCCGATCCGTCGGCGTATACGTTGACCGTGGCACTTCCGACGCCATTACCAGAAGACTGGATTGAAGAATTTGCAAAGGGGCTTGGTCGCGATCAGGCGCGATATGGGCTTACTCTGATCGGCGGCGATACCGTGGCTGCCACCGGTGATCACGACAAATGGTTCTCCGTCACCATGTTTGGCCACGTGAAGACGGGGGCCGCCCTGCGCAGAAACGGCGCCCGCGCCGGCGATATCGTCTATGTGTCCGGGACCATCGGTGACGCCATGATCGGTTTTGAAATTGGCCAGGGTCAGCATTCAGCGTTGCAACCTGAAAGTTCGAAATTTCTCAAGAACCGGCTTTATCTAACAAGCCCCCGGGTCAAATTGGGGCAGGCGCTACATGGCCTCGCCACAGCGGTGATCGATGTTTCCGATGGATTGGTTGCCGACTTGAGTCACATTTGTAGTCAGTCTGGGGTTGGGGCAGAGGTATCAGCAGCACGCGTGCCCCTGTCTGGCCCAGGGGGCGAGGCCATAGGCCTCGACCCAACAATCGCTGACCGGCGCCTGGTCTGGGGGGAGGATTACGAGCTGATTTTTTGCACCGATCCGTCAGCCGGGGAAGAAATTGATTGGCTGACAAAGCGCTTAGGCACAGGCGCTACCGCCATTGGCACCATCACCGAGACTCCCGGAGTAAGGGTGTTAGACCCATCCGGCGAGACTATTTCCTTTAAATCTGCGGGATTCGAGCATTTTTGACCCCGCAAGAAAGTTGTTCCAGGTTTCTTTCCCTGGGCCCCGAGTGGGTCCATAATGGTGAAATTCTGACCACGAGCGGACACTGACCACGAGAAAACCATGTCTCGAGCCGTAAAAATCACCCTCGCATTCACGCTTTTGCTGGCCGGCGCCTTGGGCGCTGTGACGTTCATTCTGTCGAACTTTGAACGCTTGGCCGACGAAGATTTCGTGGCGGAAACCGACCCAGGATTTGTAAATGTTGCCGGGCTTACGGCACCGGTTTCGTTGGATCGGGCGTTGGACCATTACGTCCTGATCGATATCCGCCTTGAAATTATTGATGAGGACCGCGTCACCGAGGTTGTCCTGGTGCTGCCCCGAATTCGCGACGAAATTATGCGTGAGCTGCACCGGAACTCTGGGGTTCGGGCGGATGGGATCGCTAGCTTCGATTTGCTGAGATTTAAGGCCGCAGCGGTGGTTGCAGCCAACCATGTTCTAGGAGAACAAATGGTTCGTAGGGTTCTTGTTCTTAGTGTCGCGCGTGCGGTGGCGTAAATCGCCGGGCTGGTTGGATTGCCTTTGCAAACCAAGTCTGTCATAACGCCCGCGGCCTTGCCGATTTCCGGCATGTTTGATCAGCCAACAATTTTTTCTGACATCACCTTCCAGGGGGAACTATGACGAGTGTGCATTGGCTCGTGATCGCGAGCGGCATCTTTGGCCTTCTTTATGCGGTTGTTACCGCGCGTGCAGTGGTTGGAGCCGGAACCGGTTCTGACAAAATGCGCGAAATTTCCGGCGCTGTGCAGGTCGGGGCGATGGCTTATCTTAATCGCCAATACCGCACGATCGCCATGGTCGGCGTTGTTGTTCTTATTATTACCTGGGTCTTCCTGGGGGCACTTTCCGGCATCGGATTTTTGATCGGTGCCGTTTTGTCCGGTGCCACTGGCTACATCGGCATGAACGTTTCGGTTCGCGCCAATGTTCGGACCGCACATGCGGCCAGCACCAGCATGGCCGCCGGCCTAAGCGTGGCCTTCAAGGCCGGCGCTGTGACGGGCATGTTGGTTGCCGCCTTGGCGCTGCTGGCCGTGGCCGGCTATTACGGCGTCCTGCTGATCATGGAAGTTGAAATGCGGGAAATGGTCACCGCCCTTGTTGCCTTGGGATTCGGTGGCTCGTTGATTTCCATCTTCGCTCGTTTGGGCGGCGGTATCTTCACCAAGGGTGCCGATGTCGGTGCCGATCTGGTGGGTAAGGTCGAAGCCGGCATTCCTGAAGATGATCCGCGTAATCCGGCGGTGATCGCCGACAACGTCGGCGACAATGTTGGCGATTGTGCCGGTATGGCTGCCGACTTGTTTGAAACCTATGCGGTGACGGTCGTCGCCACCATGGTCTTGGCGTCGATCTTTTTCGCCGACGCCGCCATGCAAACCGACCTGATGATGTTGCCCCTGGCCCTCGGTGCCGCCTGCATCGTGACTTCCGTCATTGGCACATATTTCGTTCGCTTGGGCGCCAGCCAAAACATCATGGGTGCTTTGTACAAAGGCTTCCTGGCCGCTGCCATTCTTTCAGCCATCGCATTTTGGCCGGTCATCGACTCTGTTGTCGGGATGGCCACTGAATTGACGGTTGGCGATCTGACCTTCACCGGCATGGACTTGTTCCTGTGCTCGGTCGTGGGTCTGGTTGTGACCGGTCTTTTGATTTGGATCACCGAATTTTACACCGGAACTCTTCATCGCCCGGTGCAAAGCATCGCCAAGGCATCCACCACGGGCCATGGCACAAACATCATCCAAGGCTTGGCGGTTTCCATGGAAGCCACCACGTTGCCGGCGCTGACCATCGTCGCCGGGATCATCGTGTCCTTCCTGCTGGCCGGTCTGTTCGGCATCGCCATCGCCGCCACCGCAATGCTGGCCCTGGCCGGCATGGTCGTGGCCTTGGATGCGTATGGTCCGGTGACCGATAACGCCGGTGGGATCGCCGAAATGGCCGACATGGACGAATCAGTCCGTAAGACCACTGACGCGTTGGACGCCGTTGGCAACACCACCAAGGCCGTGACCAAGGGCTATGCCATTGGCTCTGCCGGTCTGGCCGCCTTGGTCTTGTTTGCCGCGTACACCGAAGACCTGTCGCACATCTTCCCTGAATTGGATGTGAACTTCTCACTCAGCAACCCATACGTCGTTGTGGGCCTGTTCTTAGGCGGCTTGTTGCCATACCTGTTCGGGGCACTGTCGATGATGGCTGTGGGTCGTGCCGCGGGCTCGGTGGTGGTTGAAGTCCGCCGCCAGTTCAAGGAAATCCCGGGCATCATGGAAGGCACCGGAAAGCCCGATTATGGCCGGGCTGTCGATCTTCTGACCAAGTCCGCGATCCGCGAAATGATCGTGCCGTCCTTGTTGCCAGTGTTGGCACCAGTGGTCGTTTACTTCGGCATGCTGACCTTCACCAGCCAGGCGGACGCTTTCGCCACGGTGGGGGCCATGCTGATGGGTGTGATCGTCAACGGCTTGTTCGTGGCTTTGTCCATGACCGCCGGCGGTGGCGCTTGGGACAACGCCAAGAAGTACATCGAAGACGGCAACCACGGCGGCAAGGGTTCAGAAGCCCACAAAGCCGCGGTTACCGGTGACACCGTTGGCGACCCGTACAAAGATACGGCGG
>JABHVE010000141.1 GCA_018658465.1 Alphaproteobacteria bacterium | reverse complement strand
TTACCGCCGGGAATTTTTCCCCACAACGCCGAGGCGCAACAACTTGCGACACTGGCGGATTGGTTGACCTTCGATGTGGCGGCCGGCTGGGGCACCGACAAGTTCGAGGATAATCTGCCCAAGGGCACCAAGTTTCCCAAGGTATGGGACGCGGTCGATGCCCGTTATGACGCACGGGAAATTATCGATTATCAGCTCAAACGTCTGGCCTATGTCCGCACCCTGCGTCTGGAAGTCTTGCGCAACGGCTATTTGTTGAGCGATGTCAAAGCAACGCGGGCGGACAGTGGCGGCATCGAAATTCAGGCCAAGGTTTCAAACATTACCGAGGGGCACAACACCCCAACCGGGTTCACCGGCGAAAGGTTGGTTTGGATACGCATCACGGTTATGGACGGGGATGGCAAGGTTGTCTTTCAGTCCGGCGATACGGACCCGAACGGCGATGTTCGTGACAATGAATCGGCCTTTGTGCATGCGGGTGAATTGCCCCTGGATAAGCAATTGTTCAATTTGCAGTCACGCTTTCTGGTGCAGAATATCCGTGGTGGCGAACGGGAGCGGACGGTGACCATTCCCTATTCGACGACCGCGCTGCCGTTCCTGCGGCCAACGCGGCTATCCCTGATCCTGACCGGCGAATCCACGGTCGAGCGGAACCACCGCAAAGGCATCGAAGCCCTGGGCCACCGGATCGCGAAATTCGAGATCGACGGAGATAAGCTGACGGGCAAGGGGCCATACAAGGCCAAGGTCGAACTGTTGGCGCAGATGTTCCCCATCAACCTGATCAGCACCATTCAGGTCGTTGGTTTTGACTACGGCATCAGCCCCCGCGCGGCGGGTGACGCGGTGGTCGCGGGGCGGGAAGTGCTGTACGAGGAAAATCTGACCATTAACGTCAAATAGGCGACCTGACAGGTGTGGTTAGGGGAAAAACAGCGGAAAATGGGCCAAGTAGTGCAAATCCGCTATTCGGAAGGGCGAGCTTAAGATGGCACCGATGACGACTTCGATTGTGACGATGCGGCATGAGCGTCAAGGCTGGATTGGCTGTATTAGCAGCAGCGCAGTGGCCGCGATCCCGACAATGGCGGCGGCCCGGGTCGTCCTTGGGGTTATTATTGGAATTGCCCTTGGGGCGTTTGGCGGGGCGGCGAACGTCCAGGCCAAAGGTCTTTACCCGCTGGGCGAAACCACGCCGGTGCCTCGGCTGTCGGACGAACCACTGCCCTATGTCATCCCGCCGGACCGGCCGGCGCTACCCATCGAAATGGGTTGCAAGTTCCTTGGCAAAGGCAATATTCCCCAGGGCATAAAGGTGTTCACGGGTGCGGTTTTCACCCCTTGTTTGTGGGGTTTCGGCACCTGGCGAACCGCGGTGCAGACCTATGAATCCGTGGGTGCGGTAGGCCGGAACACCGAAGTCGCGACCCGTCTTGACCTGTTCGCCAACCTGCAAATGACCACAACGGACAAATGCATCGTCGGTGTGGCGCCCCTGGACAAAAACCGCTTCACCAATTTCTCCCGCTATAGTTGGGAATCCAATCAGGACGAGGAAGGCGGCCGCTCCGAGGCCGGCGTGTACGTGCGCACAGCCTTTTGCGAGGGTGACTTTGGGTCGCTGTTTCCGATGTTCGATCCCAATGGCACCAAATTGATTGACTATGGTTTCGCCGTGGGCCGGCAACAGATCACCTTTCAAGAAGGTATCATGATCAACGACTTCCTGGATGCCGTAGGCGTGGTGCGGAATAATTTGCACGCCCCGGGCTTCTCCAACATCCGTGTGACCGGCTTATACGGCTGGGCCTCCATCGATCGGGGGTCGCCGGCGACCCGGCAGCGTTTGAACCAGCCCGGCTCCCTATATGGTTTATTCCTGCAGGCCGACGATCCTACCACCACGTGGGGCCTGGATCTCGCCATGGTGGATGACGACGACAACAGGGCCACGGGGGGCGACGGCGCGTGGTTTGGCCTTTCCGCCGCCCAACGCGCCTGGACACCCTGGTCCTGGCTAGCCGATATTAACACCACATACCGGATCAACGCCTCGCGCTCAAAAAGCACGGATTCGAACCAGGTGGCCGATGGCGTACTGGTTTCCGCCGAATTCTCCTGGACGCCCCATAGCTCCGACGATGTGGTTTACATTAACCCCTTCTATGGCTTTGACCGCTACACCCAGGTTAGCCGGGAACCGGTCGTGGGCGGCCCATTGGCGCCCCTGGGTATTTCCTTTGCCTCCCCCAGCCTCGGCAATCACCTGTCCGAACTCAGCAGCTTCAACACCCAGTCAGCCGGTTTCGCCATGGGCTATCAGGCGTTTTGGGATAATCACCGGCGCAATTTAGTGTTCGAAATCGCCGGCCTGAAAGACAACACCCGGAACCTGTTTAAGGACGACGGCGCGGGCACCGACGCGGCGGCGTTCACGGTGCAGTTCCAGCAGGCCGTCGGGCAACATGTACAATTGCAGCTTGATGGCTTCGTCTCCTACCTGGAAGGACGGGACAACGGTTCCGGCGCGCGGGCGGAGGTTCTGGTCCAGTTCTGAACGGCTTATTTTCGGGCGGTCCAAACGCCCAACTGGATGATTTCCGGTCATGACCACTGAAGGCCGGGTTCTGCTCGCCATGTGCGGGTTGATTACCGTCAATCAACTGGGCTTTGGCAGCGTTATTCCGGTGCTGCCGCTATATGCGCAATCATTTGGTGTGCCGGCCTCGGCCATTGGCATGGCCGTCGCGATATATGGGCTGGCGCGGTTTTTTGTCGCCGTTCCCTCGGGGCAGTTTTCCGATTGGCTGGGTCGGCGCCCTACGCTCGCCATTGGCGGCCTTATTTCGGCCACCGGCAGTTTTTGGTGCGCGGCGGCAACGGAATACCCGGAATTCATCATTGCGCGGTTTATCTCGGGCGCCGGCGCGGGCATTATCCTGACCACCGGACAGGTGGTGCTGGCCGACATCTCAACGCCCGAGAAGCGTGGCCGGATGATCTCGATTTATCAAGGCTGTTTCCTGTTCGCGGTGGGTATCGGTCCCCTGCCCGGCGGCCTTTTAGCTACGCATTTTGGCCTGGCAGCGCCATTTCAGGCCTATGGCGTCGCCTCATTGCTGGCCACG
>JABHVE010000140.1 GCA_018658465.1 Alphaproteobacteria bacterium | reverse complement strand
TTTGCCCCCCCGCCAGGACCACAGCGGCGATGTTGGCTTCTTCCGGGGCTTGTTCCCGGGGTTGTGGCCGGGTGGCGATGTCGGTCAACAATCCGCCGGTGCCCATGGCTGCGATGTCCGGCCCAGAGATCGGCACCTGGGCCAACATGCGCGCCAGCACCCAATCAAACCCGTTAAATCGTTGAGACCGGGCACAGCCCGGCGCCCCAACCACCGGCACATCCCCATGATGTGCCAACAACAACAGATTGCCAGGATCAACCGGCATGCCAAACCGGTCGATGGCACCGCCTGCGGCTTCGATCCCCATTGGCACCACATCGTGGCGATCAACAATGGCCGATGCGCCGATGACAATGATCGGCTTGCACCCCCGCCCAACCAAATCTTTGACCGCTTCGGCCACCGCCTCTGGGGTGTGGGGGCAGCGAATTTCGGCTTTTAAATGCGCGCCGTATCCTTCGACCCTGGCGGCAACGGTCAGCGTGGTTTTGTCCAACACTCGGGTCTTGATGCTGCTGGTTTCGGTCATCACCAGCCCCACGGGCATATCCTGGAACGGGGCAACCCGTATCAAAGGCGCACCTGAACCTGCTGCGGCTTCGGTGGCTTCGCGCACGGCGTCACTGGGGGCTGAAAACGGGATGACTTTTATAGTGGCCAGAATTTGTCGGGGCCGCACTACGGAAAACGGCGCCACCGTGGCGATGGTCAGGGATTCGTCTGTTGTGTTCACGCTAACCACCCGGTCCGGGTCAAACACCGCTATTCCATGGGAATTGGAAATCAAATTTGCCCGGCCGGTGAAGGCTTGGGCAGTGCGCACGCCGGCACCCGTTGCGGCACTGGCCAAGGTGCCCGCAGCCTCGTCTTCGTGGACATCGCCGGATTCCAGCCTGGCCCCGGAAACGTGGGTGATGCCAGCCTTGGACAGCTGTTCCAGGTCGGCTTCGGACAGCACTCGACCTTTTTTGAATTTGCTGTCGGCGACGCGGGTGCTGTGCCCCAATATCAGCCCAGCGGCGCTGGCCACCGGGAAACGATCAAAAATCATGGTGTTCTAGGCCCCTTGGTGGCGCAGGACGTCAGTAATTTGGGCCAAAATGGCCACGGCGATTTCGGCAGGGGACGTTGCCCCGATGGAAAGTCCCACCGGCCCCAATATGCGCCCAATGGTATTTTCGTCGAACCCAGCCTCGGTCAGCCGTTCGACCCTGGTGCGGTGGGTTTTCTTGCTACCTAACGAGCCGATGTAAAAGGCGTCGGACCGCAAGGCCACGTGCAGGGCCGGGTCGTCAAGTTTCGGATCATGGGTGAGCGTGACCACGGCGGTGCGCAGGTTGGGTGCCAAATCCTCCAATGCTTCATCGGGCCAATCGGTGCGAACCTCCACACCCGGGAACCGCGCAGCACTGGCGAACGCCCGCCGGGGATCCACCACCACCACTTCGTATCCGGCCAAGGCCGCCATGCGCGCCAAGGGTTGGGAGATGTGCACCGCACCGATCAAGATCATCCGCAAAGGCGGGTTGAACACATGCAGAAAAACCGGGCCTTCCGCCGTTTCCACCGTGCGAGATTTGTCCGCATGGATGGCCGCCGCAGCCTCAGTCACCAAATCAGATTGTTCATCCCCGTCAATGGGATACAGGATTTTCTCATCACCTGACTCTAAGTTGGTGGCCAGGACAACGGGACGTCGCGCAGCGCGGTCGTCCAGGATCTGGCTAAGGGTCGCTTGTTGCATTGAATACGCCTAGTCCAAACGTTCCACGAACACTTGGACTTTGCCGCCGCAGGCCAGGCCCACTTCCCAAGCTTGGGCATCGGTCACGCCGAAATCCAAAAGCCGGGGCGTGCCGTCTTCCATGACTTCCATGGCCTGGGTCACCACGGCCCCTTCGATGCAGCCGCCAGATACCGAGCCTGTCATCAGCCCGTCGCTGTCCACCGCCAATTGGCTGCCCACCGGCCGCGGGCTGGATCCCCACGTGGTCACCACAGTGGCCACCGCCACTGATTTTCCCGCGGCGCGCCAGCTGTGGGCGTCGGCCAGGACATCTTCGGCGTTTGCTTCTAGTTGCTCGTTCATAGCCTCTTAACCCTAATGGGTAACCCTGAAGTGCCTATAATAGCGTGCTTCGCGAATTGTTAAAATTGCTGAGAAGGCGGAAGTTCGATGGTTCCTGCGGTCCGATCAACTTTGGACGTGGCGTTATGGATGCATTTCCGTGCCGAATCGGCCGGGGAGGCCTTGGCCGCCCATAAACTGCAACGCATGCTGTATCTGAGCCAGGCCCATTATGCCGGGGAGCACAGGGGCGGAAAGCTAATGCCTGCAACGTTTCTGGCCACAGAAGGCGGGCCGATGGAGCCCAACATCTTTCAGCTGTTTGAGCTGGGGACACCGGCCAACGTGGTGGCCGATCCGCCGGCCAGCATCGAAGATTTTTTAATGGGCCTGTGGGAGAAATACCGAACCAAGGACCCGGACGCATTGTTGGACATTATTCGCGGCGATGCGGCCTTTGCCCTGGCCTTTAAACAAGGGCCCTTGTCCGAGATTACCGTGGATATGATGACCGCAGCCTATGGCGGCGGCACCGGCCAAGAGGTGAAAGCCATGCCAAAGGCCGACGCCGACCGGGTCTATTGGACCAACTCAGGCAAAGCCGCCACCAAATGGATCCCCGGGCAAAAGCGCCCGAAGGGTTAGCAAGGCTCCACCTCGGCATTCAACGTCGCACCCGGGGTAAACCACAAAAATTGATAGGGCAGCGTCGGGGTGCGAAAATACGCCGCGTAGTCCTGTGGACTATCAAAATCAGCTGCCACTTCGACGAATGCTAGCGCCGCCACAGATGCCTCGGGCTGCATATGGCCTAACACCCAAGGCACCGCCCGATCAGTGCCCGTATGGCCGGCCCCGGCGATTAAAATCGACCGTCCCGCGTCGACCAAAGCATCAGCCATGGACGAATCCCAAACCCGCTGGGCGGTGACCAGACTGGCGATGGTGGATGTATCCATGCCGCAATGGGCCTCGGTGAGTTCAGCATTCAGGACATCCAGAGCGGCGGGGCCTAAGGGCACATCGAATTTGGTCCGGGCCACG
>JABHVE010000123.1 GCA_018658465.1 Alphaproteobacteria bacterium | reverse complement strand
CTAACCGCGCAGTTGGGTGAAGATGGCGGCAGCCCCATAGACCGAATTATCGGTGTGCATTTGGTGGATATGGTCAACGAAGCTGGCTATCTGACCGCCGACCTGGATGCCGTTGCAGAAATGGTGGGATGCGAGCCCGAACAGGTGGAAGCCACCCTGGAAAAACTCCAAGCCTTTGATCCTGTGGGGGTGTTTGCCAGAAATTTGGCGGAATGCCTGGCCTTGCAGCTGAAAGACCGCAACCGGTTTGACCCGGCCATGGAATCCCTGCTGGATAATTTGGACCTGTTGGCGCGCAACGATTCCGGCGCCCTTGCCAAGGCATGCGGTGTGGACGCCGAGGACATCACGGAAATGATGGCCGAAATCAAGGCGTTGAACCCCAAGCCCGGCCTGGCATTTGGCAGCGAAGTCGCCCAAACCGTGGTGCCGGATGTGTATATCCGGGCCAGACCCAGCGGCGGTTGGTTGGTGGAACTGAACAGCGACACCCTGCCCCGGGTCTTGGTCAACACCCGGTATTATGCGCGCATCAACAGCAAATCCAACAGCGAAACAGACCGCGCCTATCTCAGCGAAAAGCTGAATTCCGCCAATTGGCTAATCAAATCTTTGGACCAGCGGGCCAACACAATTTTGAAGGTCGCCACCGAAATTGTGGTGCAGCAAGAAGGCTTTCTGACCCACGGGGTGCGAAGGCTGAAGCCCTTGAATTTGCGTGACATTGCCACGGCCATTGAAATGCACGAAAGCACCGTAAGCCGGGTCACTTCGAATAAGTACATGAGCACCACTCGGGGCATTTACCCGATGAAGTATTTTTTCACGTCGGCAATCGCCTCAACCGATGGCTCGGTCGTACATTCCGCCGAATCCGTGCGCGCCCGAATCAAGGGGCTGATCGACGATGAAAAACCAGATGCAATCCTATCTGACGACAAAATTGTCGAAATCTTGCGCAGTGTGGACATTCAAATCGCCCGGCGCACAGTGGCAAAATACCGCGAATCCATGCGGATTCCGTCGTCTGTAGAGCGCCGTAGAGCCAAAAAGGTTGGTTAAAATTAGGTTGGTTGACTCCCGGCCAGCCCAGAACTAATGTCCCGCCGTCCGTTCAGTGAAACCATCTGTGGACGGACGCAACCCCGCACAACATTGGAAACGACAACGCCCTAAATGATCGGCACGTGATTGAACAGTTTTGAATGTGTTGCAACCCGCATGAAGGCGGATATCGCCCTCGAAATTATTTGAGTTATGAACGCTCTGGTAACACTCGGCGCGTAAAGTTTTTGGTTCTGCCCATGGGTTTGCGGGGGCACAATGGGAAAAAAGCGAATGGTTAATTAGGATGATCATGGATCTGAGCGAACTGATTTTGCCTGGGAATATTTCCTCAGGGCTCAAAGCCACCAGCAAGAAGAAAGTTTTGCTGGAGCTGGCGGCGCGGGCGGCCCACATCACCGGATTGCCGGAACGTCAGATTTTCGAAGTGCTGACCGAACGCGAACGGTTGGGGACAACCGGCGTCGGCAACGGCATCGCCATTCCCCACGGCAAGCTTGCCGGTTTAGATCGCCTGTACGGATTTTTCGCGCGTATCGACCAGCCTGTGGATTTCGATTCCATCGACGGCCAACCCGTTGATTTGGTGTTCTTGCTGTTAGCGCCAGAATCCGCCGGAGCCGATCATCTAAAGGCTCTGGCAAAGGTCTCACGCCTGCTGCGAGATGGGGGCATGTGCGAAAAATTGCGGGGGTCTGGAAACCCGGACGCCCTGTACGCCTTGCTCACCGAATCCGCCACGCCCCACGCGGCTTAAAGCAATTTCTTCGCCCCGCCGGGGCAATTCAAAATCTCTGATTAGTTGACGCTGAACGGCTCCAAGTCGTGCTGGCGTGCCGCTGCGAATGCCACTTCGCGGTCGCCCATGACGGCGAGCTCTGACCCGTCTGCGCCGTGGATCGCCCAGGCTGTGGTGCCGTCGACCTCGACGCGCTTGATGTACGCTGTCGTGCCTTCGCCAATCATGGCCAAAAATTCAGCAGGAACCTGGCTGTTGGTCAATTCTGTGGGGCCCATAATGTTCTCCTGCGATTAGCGGCCAGAAGCCGTTCGGGTTTCAATTGTTGCCGGCTCACCAGCGTCGGACGTTTCAATATCGATCGTTCGAACCACCGGCTCAGCCACCGGCCGTTCCAGACTAATGCTTAGCAAGCCGTTGTCCAGGGCCGCGCCCACCACTTCGATCCCATCGGCCAGCACAAAGCTGCGCTGGAATTGCCGGGCGGCGATGCCGCGGTGCAAAAAGATGCGATCGGGAGCATCGGCGGAATTCTTGCCGCGCACCACCAATTGGTTGTCCTCAACGGTCAGATCCAAATCGTCCCGGGCAAAACCCGCGACAGCAATCGTGATCTTGATGCCGTTTTCGGCCACTTGTTCGATGTTGTAAGGGGGATAGCCATCCCCAGTGGTCTTCGAGATACGATTTAACGTGCGCTCGAACTGCTCAAACCCAAGCAGAAAGGGACTTTCAAAGAGTGTCATCGTCAAATTTTCTCCTCAAGCAGAGCGAGAACCGAGGGCCCGGCCCACTTGTGGCACCGCGCCCGGATGGGCCACCCCAAAAGGGCAACCCGGCGATAGACAGAACGTGGGGATCATTGCCCCGGTTTCAAGCCCCGTCAGGGGCCCAATGCGCCCTATACAGGGGTCTCTGGCTTGTAGCGGATCATGGCGGCGGCAAATAACGCGCTGGCGGCTGCCAGGCCCGCAGACAGCCACATGGCGGCGCGATACCCAGCCAGGAACGACTCATCGATCGCCGTGCCCAATAGGGCTGCCATTTCCGGCGCCAAGCCGTCAGGGATTTCAGCCGCTGTCAGCAGGTTGTCTTGGGCGTTCAGTGCCGCTAGTGCGGTGGCGGGCAGGTCGATCCCGGCCAGCGCCGAGGCCAAATCGGCATTAAAAATTAGCGTCACCAATGCGCCAAATAACGCCACTGCCACCAAACCCGATGCCCGTGACGCGGCGTTGTTGATGCCCGACGCAACCCCGGCTTTGCCTTGGTCGAAGGACGTCATCACCACGGTGGTCAGGGGGGCGACGGCGATGGACATGCCCAGGCCTAGCAACAAAAATCCGGGAAGAAATGTGGTCCAATAGCTTCCTGAAAAGAACGGCAGGGCGAAATACGCCCAGCCCAAGGCGGCGATGGTCGGCCCCACGACCAAGGGGATTGTCGCCCCGGTGCGATTGATCATGCCCCCGGCATACCGAGACAGGGTCGCCAACAAGAACACCACGGGCAACAGGGACGCCCCCGCCGCCAGGGCCGAATAGCCATAAACCTCGATCATGACAATCGGCAAAAACAGAGTCCCGCCGCCAAGTGGAGCGTACAGCAATACTGTGAGAAGATTTGCCCCCGCGAAATTTTTTGATTTGAACATGGCAAGGGGCATCATCGGTGCGCGGACCCGGGCCTGGGCCACCACAAAGGCAATCAGGCCCCCCACACCGCCGACGATCGCCCCGGCCCCCAAGGCTTGGGCGAATCCGAATTTACCGCCGTAAATCAGGCCGAATGACAGGGCACCAAGTCCCACCACCGCCAGCACAGCGCCCACCCAATCCACCGCCTGGTCGGCAGTAGAGCCAAAGCTTTCGGGAATGTGCTGGGCCACCATCCACAGCACAAACACGGTCAGGGGCACATTGATGAAAAACACCAACCGCCAAGTGAATTGATCGACAAACCATCCCCCTAAGACCGGCCCCACGGCCACTAACAATGCCGAAAACGCCGACCACCAGCCGATGGCTTTGCCGCGCTCGGACTCCGGGAAATATGCGGTGATGATCGCCAAGCTGCCGGGCACCAACAGCGCCGCGCCGATGCCCTGGAACGACCGCGCCACAATCAATTGCGTGGGATCCGGGGCCAACCCGCACCACACGGATGTTGCACCGAAAATCGCCACACCAATGGCGAAAATTTTGCGGCGACCGTACATGTCCCCCAACACGCCACCCACCAAGATCAGCGACGACAGGAACAGCAAATAGGCCACCACCACCCAGAACAATTGGATTTCCGACGCGCCCAGGTCTTGGGACAGCGCCGGCAATGCCACGTTGACCGCAGTGGAATCGACGATGGCCATGCCCGAGGCCACGATCGTCGCCAACAGCACCCAAAGGGCCGT
>JABHVE010000128.1 GCA_018658465.1 Alphaproteobacteria bacterium | reverse complement strand
TTACGTTGCCCATCGCCACCCGCAATCCCTTGTTGACCCGCCGCAATGCAGCCCTGTTGACTGGGTTGATCCAAGACAATGCAGTTGATTTGGTCCATGCCCGCAGCCGTGCCCCGGCGTGGAGCGCCATGCGCGCGGCACGGGCCACCGGCGTGCCCTTCGTCACCACTTTTCATGGGACCTATGGCTCGAACAATGCGTTTAAGCGCCGGTACAATTCAGTGATGACCAAGGGCGACAAGGTGATCGCGATTTCTGATTTCGTTAATCAGCACATCCGCGATGGATACAAAGTCGATCCCGAAAAACTGGTGACGATCCACCGGGGCGTGGACACCACTCAATTCGATCCGGCGGCCGTAACCGCGGCCCGGATCATTCAGAAATCCCAAGCCTGGCGCCTGCCCGATGGGGTGCCGGTGATCATGCTGCCGGGGCGGATAACCCGGTGGAAGGGCCATCAAATTTTGATCGAAGCCCTGTACCGCCTGCCCCACCGCGATTTCATTTGTGTGTTCGTCGGCAGCGCCAAGCGCCGTGCAACCTATCGCGACGATTTGGACAAAATGGTGGCAGAGCGCAGTTTGCAATCCGTGGTCAGCTTTGTTGATCACGAAATGGATATGCCGGCGGCTTATATGCTGGCCGACGTGGTGGTGTCAGCTTCCACCGACCCCGAAGCCTTTGGCCGGGTAACGGCCGAGGCCCAAGCCATGGGGCGGTTGGTGGTGGCCACCGACCATGGGGGATCCCGTGAAACGGTGGTGCCGGGGGAAACCGGGTGGTTGGTGCGTCCCGGGGACCCGGCGGAATTGGCCACGGCAATCACCGAAGCCTTGGAATTGAACGCAGCGTCGCGCCACGCCATGGCCCAACGGGCGCGCACGCGTATCCGCGAAAAATTCGACGTGACCCGCATGTGCAATGCCACCCTGGGGGTTTATTCGGAAATGCTGGGCCGCGCTTGGAACAAGTGAATGATCTGGGTCAGCCTCCCCGGCGCATATTGGTGATCCGCCACGGGGCGTTAGGGGATTTTGTCCTATCCACCGGCCCTTTTCGCGCCATTCGGTCCCATCATTTGGCCGACCACATTACCTTGCTGACCACATCGCCGTTCAAAGAATTGGCGGAAACCAGCGGCCTGTTCAACGACGTTTGGATCGATTCCCGGCCCAGCGCCTTTGCCCCGTGGAAATGGTTCGCCCTACGCCGCCAATTGCGCGATGGGCATTTCCAACGGGTCTACGATTTGCAAACATCGGAACGCTCTGGATTTTATTTTCGCCTGTTCCCTACACCAAAACCCGAATGGTCGGGCATTGCCTCCGGTGCCTCCCACCGCCACACAAACCCCCGGCGCACGTCGATGCACACCTTGGAACGTCAGCGCGAACAGCTTGAAGTCGCCGGGATTGCCTATGTGCCGCCGCCGAATTTGGATTGGGTGGCGGGGGATTTGGCGAAATTTCCCTTGCAAAAACCTTATGCAGTGTTGGTGCCGGGGGGCTCGGCCCATCGGCCGGAAAAGCGCTGGCCTGCTGGGCATTTCGCTGATTTGGCCGGGCGATTGCTGGCGGCGGGTCTGCGCCCGGTGGTGCTGGGCACCGGGTCCGAACAAGCCCTGGGCCAGCAGATTGCCGGCTCAGGCGGCCTGGATTTGACCGGCCAAACATCCTTGGGCGATATCGCCGAACTTGCCCGGGGGGCGACCATTGCCGTCGGCAACGACACCGGACCCATGCACATGGCGGCGGCAGTAGGGTGCCGATCCATTGTGCTTTTTTCCGATGCATCAGATCCGGCTTTGTGTGCCCCGCGCGGCGACCATGTGCTGGTCATCCAAGTCCCCACCCTGGGAGATCTCAGCGTCGATGAAGTGGCACGCCCGGCGTTGGCGGGCAGGGGACAGTGACTGTGGTTGACACCGGCACAATTCCCCGTACCTTCCCCAGCGTTTCTGCCACCGAACTTTTTCACATCGGATTTTAGCTGTGGTTGCCATCACCTTGCCGGACGACAGCGTCCGTGATTTCGACGGACCCGTTTCCGGGGCCGACATCGCCGGGGCCATTGGCCCGGGGTTGGCCAAGGCTGCCATCGCCGTGCGGGTGGATGGCGAATTGTGGGATTTGTCCCGGGCCATCGATCACGACGCGGCGGTGTCCATCGT
The DNA here is from genome assembly GCA_018658465.1 of Alphaproteobacteria bacterium. Taxonomy (GTDB): domain Bacteria; phylum Pseudomonadota; class Alphaproteobacteria; order UBA2966; family CAIVPW01; genus JABHVE01. The sequence goes on along the minus strand of JABHVE010000128.1, from coordinate 2,771 downwards.
CACCATGCGCGATGACGACGAAACGGTGTTCGATTTGTTGCGCCACGACGCCGCGCACATCATGGCCGAAGCGGTCAAAGAGCTGTTTCCGAAAACACAAGTGACCATCGGGCCGTCCATCGAAAATGGTTTTTTCTATGATTTTTCTAGGGCCGAGCCGTTCACCCCAGATGACTTAGAAGCCATCGAAGCGCGTATGGGCGAAATTGTTGGCCGAGACGAACCTTTGATCCGCGAAGTCTGGGATCGCGACAAGGCGATCGCGTTTTTCAAGGACATGGGTGAACACTACAAGGCGGAAATCATCGAAGATTTGCCGGCGACGGAAGAAATTACCTTGTACCGCCAGGGGGGGTTCATCGATCTGTGCCGGGGTCCGCACCTGCCGTCCACCGGCAAACTTGGCTCAGCCTTCAAGCTAACCAAATTGGCCGGGGCCTATTGGCGCGGGGATTCGCGCAATGAAATGCTGCAACGCATTTACGGCACCGCTTGGCGCACCCCCAAGGAACTGAACGCCTATTTGCACCGCATCGAAGAAGCGGAAAAGCGCGATCATCGGCGATTGGGCAAACAGCTCGACTTGTTCCATTTCCAGGAAGAAGCCGCCGGAATGGCGTTTTGGCACCCAAAGGGCTGGACCCTGTACCGGATTTTGGAAGACTACATTCGCGGTCGGTTGGACACCGCTGGTTACGTGGAAGTCAAAACCCCCCAGTTAGTAGACCGCAAGCTTTGGGAAAAATCAGGGCACTGGGAAAAATTCGGCGAACATATGTACACGACCGAATCCGAGGAACGGACGTTCGCCCTGAAGCCCATGAATTGCCCGGGCCATGTTCAAATCTTCAAGACCGATCTGCGTAGCTATAGGGACCTGCCCTTGCGCATGGCGGAATTCGGCGGCTGCCATCGGTACGAGCCATCCGGGGCGCTGCACGGATTAATGCGGGTTCGCGCGTTCACTCAAGACGACGCCCACATTTTTTGCACCCGGGAACAAATTACGCCCGAGACCGAGGATTTTTGCCGATTGCTGCTGGATGTCTACAAAGACTTCGGATTTGAAGACGTGAAAATCAACTTCGCTGACCGGCCCGAAGTGCGAGCGGGCACCGACGATGTTTGGGATCAGGCGGAAAGCGCATTGACCGAAGCCGCCGAAGTAACAGGGATCGAAATCGGGCTGAACCCCGGCGAAGGCGCTTTTTATGGCCCCAAGTTGGAATTCATTTTGACCGATGCCATTGGACGCGATTGGCAGTGCGGGACGTTGCAGGTGGATTTTGTCACGCCTGAACGGCTAGACGCTAATTACATCGGCGAAGATGGCCAACGGCACCGGCCGGTGATGCTGCACCGAGCGATTTTGGGATCACTGGAACGGTTCACGGGAATTTTGATTGAACACCATTCCGGGGCGTTCCCCTTGTGGCTGGCGCCAATCCAAGTCGTTGTGGCAACGATCACCCAGGATGGCGACGCGTATGCGACCCAGGTCGCAAAAGAACTGCGCGGGGCTGGCCTGCGGGTAGAGCTGGACCTGACCAACGAGAAAATCAATTACAAGGTCCGCGAACATTCCCTAGCGAAGGTGCCAGCGATCATCGCGATCGGTCAGCGCGAAGCCGACGATGGCACCGTTTCGGTGCGTCGCCTGGGCAGTAAGGGCCAAGAAGTCCTTGCGCTTCGCGATGCTGTGGATACACTCGCCGCCGAGGCACAAATTCCAGGCCAATCTGCGGCGGCTTAGAAAAATTGGGAGTGCAGGAAAACGAATGAGGTGCGTAGATCGTTAGACGTCCAGTAACGGCGCCGCCCGTACGCAAAGGGCCGCGCGTCAATCAATTCATCACAGTCGCAGAAGTGCGATTAATCGACGCAACCGGCGAGAACGTTGGAGTCCGCAGCATCGAAGAGGCCAACCAAATGGCCGTCGACGCGGGTCTAGACCTTGTCGAAATCTCTCCCAACTCTGATCCACCCGTCTGCAAGATCCTCGATTTTGGCAAGTTCAAATACGAGGAACAGAAAAAGGCGAACGTCGCCCGCAAAAAGCAAAAGACCATCGACATCAAGGAAATCAAGATGCGCCCCGGCATCGATACCCATGATTACGATGTGAAAATGCGGTCCATGCAAAAATTCCTGGGCGAAGGCGATAAAGTCAAAGTCACGTTGCGGTTTCGCGGTCGCGAAATGGCCCACCAAGAACGTGGCCTGACCGTGCTCAACCGGGTCCAAGAAGATTTGGTGGAATTGGCCAAGGTGGAACAATTCCCCACTATGGAAGGCCGCCAAATGACGATGGTCATAGCGCCCCGATAAGGGGGGCTGTGGTAATTGCGCCGCGCTAGAGCGGCTTGTGGTCATCGCCCCGCTCAGGCGGCTTTTCGCGATCGAAGTTCGCGCAATGCTTGGGTGATCACCTGCCAGGCGGCGGAAATTTCCAGGGCAGCAATGCCACATCCCACGGCCAAATCCGGCCAGCGTGTTGATGTCACCGCCACCAACACCGCCGCGACTAACACTGCAATATTGTTGATGGCGTCGTTGCGGGTGCACAGCCACACGGACCGCATATTTGAATCCCCGTGGCGACACCGGTACAGCATCAACGCCACCCAAACATTCACTACCAGGGTGAAGATCGCCACCACCCCCATGGTCGTGGCTTCGGGGATTGCCGGGTGAAACGCCCGGTACCCGGTGATCACCAGCACGCTAAAACCGAATCCGGCCATCAAAAACCCCTTGGCCATGCCGGCCGA
>JABHVE010000139.1 GCA_018658465.1 Alphaproteobacteria bacterium | reverse complement strand
CGATGGGCGACGAATCCACTGGGTGATGGTCGCCATCTAACAGCGTTACCTTAATATCGATCACCGGGAAGCCCGCCAACAAGCCGCCCTGGGCAGTGGCCCGGACCGCTTTTTCCACGGATGGAATGAATTCTTTCGGCACCCGACCACCGGTGACCTTGGTCTCGAATACCACGCCAGTGCCCTGTTCACCGGGCTCGAACATGATTTCGATTTTGGCGTACTGGCCCGAACCGCCGGTCTGCTTTTTGTGGACGTATTTAAGGTCGCCCGACCGGGTAATGGATTCCCGGTACGCCACTTGCGGCGCGCCTACATTGGCACCAACCCCGAATTCGCGCTTCATGCGATCAACCAGGATTTCCAAGTGTAGTTCGCCCATGCCTTTTAGAATGGTCTGACCGCTTTCCGCATCCATGTTCACCCGGAACGACGGATCTTCCGCAGCCAACCGCGACAAGGCGATGGACATTTTTTCCTGATCGGCACGGGTCTTCGGCTCAACGGCGATCTCGATGACCGGCTCCGGCACATCCATGCTTTCCAGCACAACGGGGTGGTCAGTGGCGCACAAGGTGTCGCCGGTACCGGTCATTTTCAGACCGACGATGGCGAGGATGTCGCCGGCGCGCACTTCTTTAACGTCTTCCCGGGAATTCGCGTGCATTTGCAGCATGCGGCCGAGACGTTCGCGCTTACCTTTGCCGGCGTTAATCACCGAATCACCCGTGGCGGCAAGGCCGGAATACACCCGTACAAATGTCAGGGTGCCGACGAAGGGATCGGTCATGACTTTAAACGCCAGGGCCGAGAACGGTTCGTCATCGCTGGACTTCAACGCAATTTCGTCACCGGTATCCGGGTGGGTACCCTTGATGGCTTCAACATCCGTCGGTGCAGGCAATAGATCGACAACCGCATCCAGCAAAGGCTGCACGCCTTTGTTTTTGAATGCAGAGCCGTTCAGCACTGGAACGAAGGCGCTGGTCACTGCGCCCTTGCGCAGGCAGGCAATCAAAGTCTTTTCGTCAGGCTCGGTGCCTTCAAGATAGGCTTCGAGGGCGGTGTCATCCATCTCCAAGGCAATATCAAGGAGCTTAGTGCGGTATTCCGCTGCTTGGTCAGCAAGGTCAGCAGGAATGTCCTCGACGACAAATTCAGCGCCGAGATTTTCGTCTTTCCACCGAACAGCCTTCATCGCCACTAGGTCGACGATCCCGGCGTATTCGCTTTCGGCACCGATGGGGAGTTGGATCACAACAGGGGTCGCTCCAAGACGATCTTCGATCATTTCGACGCAACGGAAAAAGTCCGCGCCGATACGGTCCATCTTGTTGACGAAACAAATGCGGGGAACCCCATAGCGATCCGCCTGGCGCCACACGGTTTCAGATTGCGGCTCAACCCCCGCGACGCTGTCAAACACCGCCACGGCACCGTCTAGGACCCGCAGGGAACGTTCCACTTCAATGGTGAAGTCCACGTGGCCTGGGGTGTCGATGATGTTGATACGGTGGTCGCGCCAAAAGCATGTGGTCGCAGCCGAGGTAATGGTGATGCCGCGCTCTTGCTCTTGCTCCATCCAATCCATGACCGCAGCGCCATCGTGAACTTCACCGATTTTGTGGGAAACCCCGGTGTAGAACAGAATCCGTTCCGTCGCCGTGGTTTTACCCGCGTCGATGTGCGCCATGATGCCGATATTGCGGTACCGGTCTAAAGGAGTCGTGCGTGCCATTGTTCTGCTGTGTTCTGCTGTCTAAAAAATTTGTCTAACCGCTTACCAGCGGTAATGGGCAAATGCCTTATTGGCCTCTGCCATACGGTGGGTGTCTTCGCGCTTTTTCACCGCGGAGCCACGATTGCCAGCGGCATCCATCAATTCACCCGCCAAACGTTCGGTCATGGTGTTTTCCGACCGCTTGCGCGCCGCTTCGATGACCCAGCGAATTGCCAGGGCTTGGCGGCGATCCGAGCGGACTTCTACTGGAACCTGATAGGTCGCACCGCCAACCCGGCGGGAGCGCACCTCGAGCTGAGGCCGGACATTGCCCAAAGCCTCGTGAAACACCGTCAAAGGATCCTGCTTGGACTTGTCGGCAACCGTATCAAACGATCCGTACAAGATGGTTTCCGCGGCCGATTTCTTGCCGTGAACCATGAGCGAATTCATAAATTTCATGACCACCTGATCACCAAATTTGGGATCCGGCAGGACTTCCCGCTTTTCTGCTGCGCGTCTACGTGACATATCCCGGCCCCTTTTACTTAGGCCGCTTCGCGCCGTACTTGGACCGGCGCTGGCGACGATCGCCAATGCCTTGGGTGTCCAACAGGCCACGAATGATGTGATAGCGCACGCCGGGCAGATCCTTGACGCGACCGCCGCGGATCATGACCACCGAGTGTTCTTGCAGGTTATGCCCTTCGCCCGGGATGTAGCAGATGACCTGGAAACCATTGGTCAACCGTACCCGCGCCACTTTCCGCAAAGCCGAGTTCGGCTTTTTCGGTGTCACGGTATAGACCCGGGTGCAAACCCCGCGCTTTTGCGGACAAGCCTCCATCGCCGGAGCCTTGTTCCGGGTGATCGGCCGCTGACGCGGCTTTCGGATTAGTTGGTTGATGGTGGGCATAAATTCCGCAATCTCTCCAACACAAATAAGCGTTTCCCAACGCAAAAACCCCGCACCGTGCGGGCGAAACAAACAACAGCGGGCGGAGCTTTGTCCACTGCGGGGGTGCTTTTCGCCCACCCCAGGGCTTGAAAATTTCTTTACCGTCAGTTCGTGACGACGCGTCTGGACCGTACGGACCACCACCGCCGTCAAAAAAGGTGCCGAAATATAGGTTTGACGCCCCTGTGCGTCAACCGGAAAAGTCCCCGAAAATCAAATGTTTCCGGGGGATTCCTGTCCTAATCCTGTTAGAGCGGCGCGCAACCTGACAATTGGTTGTCTACGCCGCGCTTTCCTCACCTTTATCGGGTGTTTCCCCTTCGGCCTCAGTCGCCGCAGCGTTCTTTGCCGAGGCTGCGTCCCGCGCATCGGTAATAACCCGATCCCGGTCTGCTGCCACTTCTTTGAATCTGCGCATGACACCCCCGGTTCCTGCGGGAATCAGCCGTCCGACGATGACATTTTCCTTCAAGCCCACCAGATTATCGACCCGGCTGGAAACCGCGGCTTCGGTAAGCACACGGGTGGTTTCCTGGAACGATGCGGCAGAAATAAACGACCCAGTTTGCAGGCTGGCCTTGGTGATCCCCTGCAACACGGGTTCCAACACCGCAGGCTTTTTACCGTCTGCCACGGCTTCCTCGTTGATCACGTATGCATCCACAGCATCGACTTGCTCACCCAGAAGCAGCTTGGTTTCACCCCGATCCATGACTTCGACCTTCTGCAACATCTGACGAACGATGACTTCGATGTGCTTGTCATTGATCTTCACGCCCTGGAGCCGGTAGACCTCTTGGACTTCATCCACCAGATACTTGGCCAACGCTTCGACACCCATAACCTTCAAAAGGTCATGCGGCACGGGATTGCCGTCCAACAAGGGCTCGCCCCGATGGACAAAATCGCCTTCGCGCACGGCGATATGCTTGCCCTTGGGGATCAACGCTTCCACGGGATCCTTGGCTTCGTCCTTTGGCCGCACAATGATCCGACGCTTTGCCTTGTAATCCTTGCCGAATTCGATGACACCATCGATTTCAGCAATGATGGCATGGTCTTTCGGCTTGCGCGCTTCGAATAGCTCCGCCACCCGAGGCAAACCGCCGGTGATGTCGCGGGTTTTCGATGATTCCCGGGGAATACGCGCCAACACGTCGCCGGCGTGAACCGTGGCCCCGTCGGCAACCGACAACACCGCGTCCACTGGCAAGAAATAGCGGGCTTCAAGGCCGTTTTCGAGAACGATCACTTTGCCTTTGTCATCGCGCAGGGTAATGCGGGGTTTCAGCTCATCGCCCTTTGGCTGCTGACGCCAATCAATGATGACCTGGTTCGAAATGCCCGTGGCTTCATCCATGACTTCGCGCATGGCAATGCCTTCGATCACATCGCGATACCCGGCGGTGCCAGCGATTTCCGAAATAATTGGGATCGTGTACGGATCCCAATCAGCGATTTTCGCACCTTTCTTAACTTCGTGGCCGTCATCGACCCGAAGGGTGGCACCGTAGGGGACTTTGTGGCGCGCCCGTTCATGGCCACCTTGGTCCGTTAGAACGACTTCGACGTTGCGGCCCATGACCACCAGGTGCTTCTGGGAGTCTTCGACGACGCTGCGATTGTGGATTGTCACTGTGGCGTTGTGGGCGGTCTCAATCGACGACTCTTCCGAGTGTTGGGCGGTACCACCAATATGGAACGTCCGCATGGTCAACTGGGTTCCAGGCTCACCAATGGATTGCGCAGCGATGACCCCAACGGCCTCGCCGATATTGACCGACGTGCCCCGGGCCAGATCACGGCCATAGCAGGTTCCGCAAACACCGTCCTTGCTTTCGCAGGTCAGCACCGAGCGAATTAACAACTGATCCATCCCGGCCTTTTCAGCCGCATCAACTTCTTTTTCACCCAAGACCGTGCCGGCCGAAAACAATTTCTTACCGGTCACAGGATCTTTCACAAGAAGAGCCGAAGACCGACCCAGGATGCGTTCGGACAAGGGGACAATAATATCGCCGCCTTCCAAAACTTCTTTGACGGTGATGCCCTTGGTGGTCCCGCAATCATTTTCGACAATGATGCAGTCCTGGGCCACGTCCACCAACCGCCGGGTCAAATACCCAGAATTGGCTGTTTTCAGCGCCGTATCAGCCAGGCCTTTGCGTGCCCCGTGGGTGGAATTGAAGTATTCCAGCACCGACAGGCCTTCTTTGAAGTTCGAAATAATCGGCGTTTCAATAATTTCGCCGGACGGTTTGGCCATCAGGCCGCGCATTCCCGCCAATTGCTTCATTTGGGCGGCAGAGCCACGGGCGCCGGAATCCGCCATCATGAACACTGAATTGGATTGCTTGTAGCGGCCGGTTTTGGGATCGATTTGGTTAGCCGTGTCGGCAATCCCAGCCATCATCACGTCGGCCACCTTGTCCGTGGATTGGGACCAGGCATCGATGACTTTGTTGTATTTCTCGCCCTGGGTAATCAGGCCGTCCGAATACTGCTGTTCATATTCTTTCACCAGGTTCTGGGTCGTGGTCACCACGGCTTCCTTCGACGGCGGAATGACCATGTCGTCTTTGCCGAACGAAATTCCGGCTCGGGTGGAGAACCGGAACCCCAGCTGCATGATGTGATCCGCAAACAGCACGGTCTCTTTTTGTCCGCAGTGGCGATAGATCACGTCAATGACGTGGGTAATTGCCTTTTTCGACAGCAGCTGGTTGACCAAATCGAACCCGATCGCTGGATTACGAGGCAGTTCCTTAGCCAGGAACATCCGCCCCGGGGTTGACTCAACCACCTGGGTTACGGGCTTGCCCTTTTCGTCGACAGTTTCAAAACGCGCCTTGATTTTGGCGTGCAGACTCACCGCACCATTATCCAGGGCCATCTCGATTTCGGACAAATTGGCAAACGCCATACCTTCGCCAATCTCGTTTTCCCGCATCAGGGTCATGTAATAAAGACCCAGAACGATATCTTGCGACGGCACGATGATTGGCTTGCCATTGGCTGGGCTGAGGATGTTGTTGGTGGACATCATCAAGACCCGCGCTTCCAACTGGGCTTCCAAACTCAACGGCACGTGGACCGCCATTTGGTCGCCATCGAAATCGGCGTTGAAGGCGGCGCACACCAACGGATGAAGTTGGATCGCCTTGCCTTCGATCAGCACCGGCTCGAACGCCTGAATGCCCAAACGGTGCAACGTTGGCGCCCGGTTCAGCATCACCGGATGTTCGCGGATGACTTCTTCCAGAATGTCCCAGACCTCGGGCAATTCCTTTTCCACCAGCTTCTTCGCCATTTTGATGGTGGCGGCCATGCCTTTTAGTTCAAGCTTGGAATAGATAAATGGCTTGAACAATTCCAACGCCATTTTCTTTGGCAGTCCGCATTGATGGAGCATCAAACTTGGGCCCACCACAATGACCGAGCGGCCAGAGTAATCGACACGCTTGCCCAAAAGATTTTGACGGAAGCGACCCTGCTTGCCTTTCAGCATGTCGGACAAAGACTTCAAAGGCCGTTTGTTGGCACCGGTGATGACACGACCGCGACGGCCGTTATCGAACAGCGCATCCACGGCTTCTTGCAGCATGCGTTTTTCGTTGCGGACGATGATGTCCGGCGCACGCAGCTCGATCAGGCGTTTCAAACGGTTATTACGATTGATGACCCGACGATACAGATCGTTCAGATCCGACGTGGCAAAGCGCCCGCCATCTAGCGGAACCAAGGGGCGCAAATCCGGTGGCAAGACCGGCACGATGGTCAAAATCATCCATTCCGGACGGTTTTTTGATTCGACGAATGCGTCCACCAGCTTCAACCGCTTGCCCAACTTTTTGGGCTTCACGATGGAGGTGGTTTCCGCAATTTCCTGACGGATCGATTCCGCCTCGGCCTCAAGATCAATGGCTTCCAACATCTCGCGAATGGCT
>JABHVE010000062.1 GCA_018658465.1 Alphaproteobacteria bacterium | reverse complement strand
TGTAGGGCACGATGAACGCCTGGGTGACCGGTCGCCGGGCGAACAACGGCGTGACGCTGGCGTGGGTGATGGTGATGCCGGGGCCGGAAAACTCGTATGTGGCCAAGAACCGCACAGCAGCCCGGCGACCCATGGGATCGCTTAACAGCATCAATCCGCCGAGTTCGGCACCTGCCACTGGGCCCGTGGTCACTTGATAGCTGACCACATCCAATGCCTGGACCGCGAACCCGTCATAATTCAGCTCGGCTTCTCGAACCCCGGTCGCAGCGCCATCGGCGAAGGCGACCCCTTGGACCTCGCCGGGTCCATAGCCCTTCATGGCCATCGCAACGGCGGCGGCGGCCAGGCGCACGTCGGCGGGCAGGGCCTCGCTGTCGATGGGGGTTGATCGTTGCACGGCGGCTTCGATGTCCACCGATTCGCACGCCGCCAAGGTCAATGCGGCGACAAGCAATGCGAAAGGCGCAAATGACAGACGGTGAAAGGCTGATTTGGATTGATTGATCATGACCCGCCCCACTAATCCGCCAGATCGCGCAATTTGCGATCGCCGCCGCCTGCCGGGGCAGCCCCCAGTGTTAGGGCCCCGCCGGGCCCCGCAGATTGTCGGGTTTGGGTCGCTTGTTGCCACGCCAAGGTGGCCAGGGCCGGGTCGATCAGGGTCGCCGCCGGAGAATTGGCGAAGTCCACCATGGTCGGGTCGGGGTACACAATTTCTACGGCATCGTCACCGGTCAGGGCATCATAGGCACCTTGGCCATATTGCCCCCAGGCGGCTTTCGCCATCGCCCCGGCGACTGAATTCCAAGTTCGTTCGCCCAGTGCGATCAGCTCAGACCGCGGCAAATACCCCTGGGCACGCAATGTCGCCAGCAACGCCGCGGTCAATCCGACCGGCTGGGCACCAAATCGGTCTGCGGTATCCGTCACCGCAAACCCGGCGGGCGGTTCCAGGGTTTCGTCGATTCGTGGGGCGGCGGGGGCAGCGGGAGCGGCCTCTTCTTCGACCTCTTCTTCGACCCCTTCAACCGCCTCGTGATTATCGGCCCATGCCGCGCCGGGTGCCAAACTCAAGGCAAATACGACGGCGAACGAAAACAGGTACTTGGAAACGTTGCTCATGGTGGAACCACTCCCCTGCCTATCCATCGATTTAGTTTAGCGGCTCAGGCGAGAATTTCCAGGTGAACAGCTCAACAGTCCCCGCCAATCCCTTGCGGAATCAGGATTCTATGGTAACCTTGGGATAAGTCTCTGGCATCCACGTAAAGAATACGGGGAAGGGTGCCGAGCAGCTGGGAAAATAAAACTGCGGCAGAAGTCCGACGGTTCCGGCTGAAGAGATAAGCAAAACGCTTTCAAATAAAATTTTGGGGAATGAGAGACCGTCATGGTCGTCTCAGTAAATACCAACGCGGGCGCTATGCTCGCGCTGCAAGCGCTTCGTAAAACGTCAGGCCAGCTTGCTGTGACGACGTTGCGGATCACCACGGGTCTTAAAGTCAATGGACCCGAGGACGACCCCGCTACGTTCGCCATTGCTCAAAATTTGCGGGCGGATATTGCCGCGGTTACGGCAGTCAAAACCACGCTCAGTTTGGGTAAGTCTACGGTCGATGTCGCCATCGACGGGGCCACCGCAGTTGCCGATTTGTTGACGGAAATGAAGGCAAAGGCGGTCCAAGGCAGCCAGTCAGGTCTAGACGCCACCACCCAGGATTCACTGCAACAGGACTTTACCGCCCTGCGCAGTCAGATCGTGACCGTGGTGGGCACAGCCGACTTCAATAACAAAAACCTGATCGAATCCGGTGCGTCTAATCTCAACATTCTAAGTTCGGTGGATGGCAGCGTCATCGTTGTCACCGCCCAGGCCATGGATACCACGACCCTGATTATTCATACGGCGGCGTTGACCGACGCCACCCAGGCGGGGACAGCCGTCACCGCAATTAGTCAGGCCATAGTGACCGTGACGACCGCGTTGTCCTCGTTGGGCTCCGCTGCCAAGCGGGTTGAGATTACCCAGGATTTCACAGGCAAGCTGGTGGATGTGTTGAAAGAAGGTGTGGGGAATTTGGTCGATGCTGATTTGGCCGAAGAAACCGCATTACTCGAAGCGTTACAAATTAAGGAGCAATTGGGCGTCCAGGCATTATCCATCGCCAATGGCGCGCCGACGGCAATACTGAATCTGTTCTTGGCAACGAACACCCGCCAGTAAACGCCGTATCAGCTCCTCTGCCCGGCGCGCCGCTCTAATTGGGCCGACGCGAACGGGATTTCTGCGTGCTGGGCCCTGAGTGTCAGTCCGTGGGTGGAAGCCAGAGGGTGTCGCCTTCCCAGGGCTCAAGCTGGGGCTCTAATTTTCCCCCAGCGGTCCAGCGGTTGGGGGTATAGCCCATCTCTGTGAGTAGCCCCCAGGCAGAGTCCATTGTGTCTCCGGCCCGCACCAAATGATCGTTCACCAGTTCAATCAAAATCACCGGGCGGAATCGTTTAATGGTTGCCGCACCGCCCACCAGCATCCGTTGCTCCCAACCCTCGATGTCGGCTTTCAAAAAGTCTAACCGGGTCAGGCCGACGTCGTTGGCAAAGGCATCCAAAGTTATGACCTCTACCTTTTCCGACTGCACAGATTCCCCGGCGCGGTCGCCGGTGGCAGCATCAGCTGTACCCATGTGGGCCAAGCCGAACCGCAAACTACCCAGGACTTTTACGGGGGTGGAGAGTTCTAACGTCGATGGTTTGTCACCCAAGCCTTTTGGCACGACGGTGATGTTGTTTAGCCGCCGCATGCGGATCGCAGTCTGCAATATGGATCGGGGATAGGCTCCGGGCTCAAAGGAATAGACCCTGCCCCCTGGGGCCATGGCAGAGAACAATTTTGCAAACTGCCCAGAATGACCGCCCACGTCGGCGACCACAGCGTCACGGGGGATATAGGGGGCCAATACCGGTTTCAATTCGGTGTGATGCTGGCGGGTTACCGCCTTGAAGGCATGGGCCACATAACTGGCCCGGGCCCGCCACGACAGATCGGCCCACACCACGCCGGTCAATCCTTTCCCGGATAGCACCCGGCTTGGCGGGCGCGCTGTATTGCAAGACCGAAAATCATTTCCAACGTGGGCGCGGGAACGTCGACCATTTTCGCCACCTCCACCACGGCCCCCACCAGGGCATCCAATTCCAAAGGCTTGCCCGCGCGCAAATCTTGCAGGGTCGACGTGGGGTGGGCCCCCACATCGGCGGCCATTTGAATCCGCGTGTCCGCATCCACCGGGAAGGTGATGCCCAGGGCTTCGGCGACACTTTGGGTCTCGGTCATCATCTGCTTAATCACCGGACGCACGCCGGGGTCCGTGGCCAAATCATGCAAGGTGCCTTCGGTCAGCACGCTTACCGGATTGAATGCCGAATTCCCCCACAGCTTTAACCAAATCTCCGATCGAATATCGTCGCGCACCGGCGATTTCATCCCCGCGTCATTCAGAATTTCGGCCAATGCCGTCACCCGGTCCGACTTTGATCCATCGGGTTCCCCCAAGGGCATGCGATTGCCGAACGTGTGGCGCACCACACCGGGTTCTGGGATTTCGGCGGACGCCCACAAAACGGTGCCCAACGCCCGGTCCGGGCCGATGCCGGCCCATTGGGCATCGCCGGGATCCACCATCGATATGCGCCGACCTTCCCAGGGCCCGGTTAGTTTGTGGAAATACCACCACGGCATGCCGTTGGAGGCGGTGACGACGCAGGTGTCCGGCCCCAACAACGGCTGCATGGCTTCCACGGCGTCGGCAGCCGCATAGGCCTTGGTGGACAAAAACACGTAGTCCTGGGGGCCGAAATCTGCGGGACGGTCCGACGCCGCCACATCGATCGTGTGCTCCGTGCCATCCGGGTCGATCAGCCGCAGGCCGTGGCTTTGCATCGCCTTCAGGTGCGGCCCCCGGGCGATCAACGACACATCCTTTCCGGCCATGGCCAGGGCAGCACCCAGGTGGCCACCGATGGCACCGGCCCCAAACACACACAGCTTCATCTGCTCGTTAGCCCCAATTGCTTGGCCAAAGACAATCGCGCAACCTTGCCCGTGGGGCCCTTTGGCAGGGCATCCACCACGACGATGGTGCGGGGAACTTTGAACTTGGCCAATCGTTCGCTGACATGGGCGCGAAGAGCGTCGGTGGTCGCGGCAGCCCCACCCATGACCACCGCGGCCGCCGGTTCTTCGCCCAGGCTGGGGTGGGGCAGAGCAAAAACCGCGGCCTCGGTCACTCCGGGGTGGCGCAACAAAGCGTCTTCCACTTCGGCGGGGGAGATTTTCTCGCCGCCGCGGTTGATGATTTCCTTGGCTCGGCCCACCAGGGTCAAATAGCCGTCGGCGTCGAATCCCCCCAAATCCCCCGTGCGCAGCCATGGGCCCACAAATGCGGCGGCATTGGCGTCTGGGTTTTCGAAATACCCCGATGTGACGTTTTCACCCTTGATCGCCACTTCCCCGGTGATCCCTCCGGCCACGGTTGCACCTAGTTCATCCAAAATCGTCACGTCCGGGCCCGAGGGCAGCCCCACGGTTCCCGGTTTGCGCACGGCGGGGGGCAATGGGTTGGCGCAAATTTGTTGGGCGCTTTCGGTCATGCCATAGGACTCTACCACCGCAGTGCCAAAGGTCTGCTCCAGCCGTTCCAACACCGATGTGGGCATGGCGGCGCTGGACGACCGCATGAAGCGAAAGGGATTGCGGGCGATAACATCGGCGTTGCGTGGGGCGCGACCCAGGGCCGCTTGGTAAATGGTGGGGACGGCCGTCATCCACGTGGCCTGGGCCTGATCCATCCAGCCGAAAAATTTCAGCCCATTGAATCCCGGCGCGCACCAAATCGTCGCCCCGGCATACAAAGTGGAAAGCATCGCCGCCACCAGCCCGTGCACATGGAACAAGGGCATGACGTTCAGGCACCGGTCGGCGGGGCTTAGGGATAAGCTGGCCGCAATGTTCCGGGCCGACGCACAAAGATTGCCGTGGGTGAGGGGCACCAATTTTGGCCGGGCGGTGGTGCCCGATGTGTGCAATGCCAAGGCTTCGTGGTCGGACGTTGGCTTATGCCATTCCGCCGGGTCGCGGTCATTGCCATTGTTCGCAACCAAATTGATCGCAACCAACTCGATGGCGCCGGCTTTGTCCCCTGGCACAACTTCCAAAATTGGAATCTCAAGTTTATCGGCAACATCCCGGGCAGCGGATGGGCCGGGGGCGGTGATCAACGCCCGGGCCTCAAGGTCGGAAATCGTAAATTCGAATTCAGATGCGGTGAGTCCGGGATTGAGCGGGCACGCCACCCCGGCGCTGGCGGCGGCAAGAAACCCCACGGCAGCCTCTGGCCCGTTGTCCAAGACAATGACGATGCGATCGCGGCGACCCACGCCAATGTTGCCAATCGCTTTGGCGCCACGGGCGACGGTTTTACGCAGATCGCCGTATGACAGACCAGGCCGATCCGGCGCGGCGATGGCGGTGGTCTGGGGGGCGCCGATCTCCAGCAATTGGCCAAGGGTGGTGGGGTGCGACAAGGGTTCCGCCAAGATCATCAAATGGATATTGCCGGGATAGCCCCCTAATTGGGGCGTTGTCTAGGGCCGGCGGCTCAAGCGACCGCAGTTATCGGCCCCACGGGGCCGAATACAATGTCCGGGTTGGCACGATTTTCGGTATCGCGGTACAGGGTCGCACCGGTGTTCGCCACTGCCGGCTCCTGGTCCTCTGGCACCAAAACCTGAGCAATGAATTGGGTCAAAAATTGCGGGGAGAAACTCTCGAAGCTCTGAATTGCAGTGATTTCCGCACCGCGCCCCCGACGATCCCCACCGCGCTCTCGCCGCTGCGGCGCCTCTGATCGTTCGGCTTGTGGCTTGTTC
>JABHVE010000127.1 GCA_018658465.1 Alphaproteobacteria bacterium | reverse complement strand
TTATCGGCCCGCCACTGTTGGATTTTTCGCATGGGAAAATCGGGATTTTCTCTGGCCGCCGATGATGATGGGGATGCCGGGCCGCCACCGTCCGAGGCCTTAAAGCTGGCGGCCGAGGCCCTGGGCAACGCTCCGGATGGGGCGGCAGTACGCTTGGCATCCGGTGATCTGGTCATTGTCGCCGCTGTCGCCCGCTACCTTGACCGGGTCAACGGTGCTATCGCCGTGGCCCGCCCGGCGGACGGCAATGCCTTTGACGACGACGACGGGGCCTTGGTGGCCGATGTCGCCAACCGTCTTGGCATTGCCATGGAGCAAATCGGCAACACGGAATTATTGGAACGGCTTTCCCGCACAGACGAGCTGACGGGATTGTTGAACCGCCGGGCCTTCACCGAAGAAGTGACAAACCGTCTGGAACATCACCAACGCACGGGGCGGCCGGGGGCGATGCTTTACGTGGACATGGACAATTTCAAACGCGTCAATGACCGCCATGGCCATCACAAAGGCGACGAAGCAATCCGCGAAGTGGCGCGCATGCTAAACACGGAATCCCGGGTCGGGGATTTGACGGCGCGGTTGGGCGGCGATGAATTCGGGATTTGGCTTGAAGATGCAGATATCCCCGCGGCGACGGCCAAGGCCAAGGGCTTGATGAAAAATTCCGCCCAGCTGCGGCGGCTGTCCGCCGACGCCGATCATCCTTTGGGATTGTCCATAGGCGTTGCCGTAAGCGCCGACGACGACACGGTTTCCCAACTTCTGGCCCGGGCCGACGGGGCGATGTACACAGTGAAGCATGGCGGCAAAGGTGGCGTACACGTTGCCGCCGCAAAATCGGAGGACTAGGGCGTGTTTGGTGGATTGTTTGGGTCGAAAAAGAAAAAAAGTGCCAAGCGCTTGCCGCAGGACATTTCCTATAAAGACGCCAAGAAGATCGCCAAGGATAAGAACCCCCAGGTGCGATCAGAGCTGGCCGAACGGGAAGATGTAACACCAGAAATTCTTTACTTCATGGCCGAGGACAAGGCCCCGGAAGTGCGCCGGAAAGTGGCGGCAAATACCGCCACCCCCCACCAGGCCGATTTCATCTTGGCGTCAGATACCGACGACGAGGTGCGGTGCGATTTGGCCTTGAAAATTGGACGGCTGATCCCCGGCCTTTCCAAAAAAGAAAGCGAGCGCCTCCAAGATCTGGCCTTCGAGATTTTGAACATCTTGGCCCAGGACCAATTGCCCCGGGTCCGGGCGATCATTGCCGAAGAAATCAAACACGCCACCAATGTGCCCAAGCCGATGATCGAACGCTTGGCCCACGATGTGGAGCTGGTGGTGGCCGCCCCCATTTTGGAATACTCGCCTCTGCTAACCGATTCGGACTTATTGGAAATCATCCAGGCCGGCATGGTGGATGGCGGTCTAAGCGCGGTGTCGCGTCGCGCCGCGGTCAGCGACAAGGTTTCCGGGGCCATCGTCGCCGCCAACGACATCCCAGCGGTGGCGACCTTGTTGGCCAATCCCAACGCCCAAATTCGCGAAGACACTTTGGACGAAATTATCGAAGCCGCCGAGCAAGCAGAGCCGTTGCACGAGCCCTTGGTTTCACGCCCGGAATTGTCTCAAGGAGCGATCCGCCGCATCGCCGGGTTTGTCTCGTCGGCGATCTTGGAGATATTGAATCGCGAACACCGCATGGATGACGAAACCAAACAGACCGTCAAAGATGCGGTAAAAAAACGCATCAAGTTGGAACAATCCGCTCCGGCCAAAAGCTCATTAAAAGAACAAATCGAGCGCATGGCGGAGTCCGATGAATTGACCGAAGACGCCATCACCACCGCCGGGGAAAAAGGCCAACGAGGGTTCGTTGCCGAAGCATTGGCGTTCCGGGCAAAGATCGACGTCGGCACCGTCAACGCCATGTTGGATTCCCGCAGCGGCAAGGTGGTAACGGCGCTGACTTGGCGGGCAAAATTATCGGCGCGCGGCGCAATGGGGTTGCAACGCCATGTGGCCCGGGTCCCGACCAACGCCACGATCCATGCCCACAACGGGGTCGAATACGCCCTGAAAGAGCCAGAGATGGAGTGGTTTATCCACTATTTTGAAAACGCTGCGGACAACACCGACGTCACTACCGACGGATAGAGCGCACCACCCGGCCCCGCGGCCTGCTTGAGCGGAAGAAACTACGTGGTGCGCTTTCTTGAGCGCACCATGGTCCCGACGCCAAGTTCGGTGAAGATTTCCAACAGCAACACGTGGGGCAAACGGCCGTCCAAAATATGGGCGGCGGCGGCCCCGCCTTTGATCGCTTTCAGACATGTCTCCAATTTTGGGATCATGCCGCCGGTGATGGTGCCATCCCGCAATAGGGTGCGCGCGGCGGTGGGGGACAGTTGCGGCACCAATTTGCCTTTCCCATCCAACACACCTTCCACGTCGGTCATCAGAACCAATTTGGTTGCGCCCATTTCGGCGGCGATGGCGCCAGCCACCGTGTCGGCGTTGATGTTATAGGTCTGACCGTTTGTGCCGATGCCGATGGGGGCGATCACCGGGATCATGTCGGTGGTCGCAATTGGCGCCAAAATGTCGGCGTTGATTTGGGTTGGCTCCCCGACAAATCCCAGATCCAAAATCTTTTCGATGTTTGATCCCGGGACCCGCACCTTGCGCCGCAATTTGCGCGCTTCCACCAGCCCGCCTTTTTTACCGGAAATGCCTTTGGCGTGTCCCCCCGCCGCCTCGATCGCTGAAACGATGTCTTTGTTAATGACCCCGGCCAGCACCCGTTCCACGATCTTCACCGTCGCCTTGTCGGTGATCCGCAATCCGTGCTCGAATTTGCTTTCGATGCCTTGCTTTTTCAACATCTTACCGATTTGCGGGCCGCCGCCGTGTACCACCACCGGGTTGATCCCGACCTGTTTGATCAGCATCACATCCCGGGCGAAATCGTGGATCAAGGACGCCTTGCCCATGGCGTGGCCGCCGATCTTGATTACGAAAGTCTGGCCTGCGAACGCCCGCATATAGGGCAAGGCCTCGGCCAACGTCCGTGCGGTCTTCAACCACTCCGCCCGGGTTTTCTTTTTTGGTGCGGTCATGATGGGCGGTATATCCGAATCATTTCGGAATCGCCAGTGTCCCCAGCCGTCCGCGCAGTTCAGCAATCCCGGTGCCCTTTACGGCGCTGACCGGAATGATGCGGTCCAACACGGCGGCACGACGGGCGACCTCTGGGGTCAACCGATCTAACAATGCGGCCAAATCCGTTGCCTTCACCTTGTCGATTTTGGTCAACACCACCTGGGTTGGAACGGCGGCTTGGTCCAGCAAATCCAGGGCCTCGAAATCGTTGTCTTTCGGCCCCACTCGGGCATCAATCAACACCACGGCCCGGCGCAGACTGGATCGACCGCGCAGATAAAATTCGATCAATTCGGTCCATTCTCGCACGACTTGTTTGGGGGCGCGGGCATACCCGTACCCTGGCAAATCCACCAACCCCAATCGCCCGCCCAAATTGAAAAAATTGACTTGGCGCGTGCGCCCCGGCATGGCCGACGTGCGGGCTAATGATTTGCGGTTGGTCAAGGCATTCAAAAGACTGGATTTGCCAACGTTTGATCGCCCGGCAAAGGCAACTTCGGGCAATTTCGGTTTGGGCAGGGTCGCGGAATCCACAGCCGAGGTGACAAAGTCGCACACCTGGGCGAACAAAACCCGCCCAGCCTCGATGTCCTTGTCCGAGGTGGTGTCGTCCGGTTTTTCCGGCATGGTCGTTAAGTCTTCGCGGGTGGGGTCGGTGCGGGGCCGGCGGCGGCCGCCCGACGCATGATGATCCACTGTTGGGCAATGGTCAGCGTGTTATTGGCGGTCCAATAGATCACCAACCCTGCGGGGAACCCCGCCAGAATGACCGTAAAGATCACCGGCAAGAACATGAACACCTTGGCCTGGATCGGGTCCGGCGGTGCGGGGTTCAGCTTTTGTTGCAAATACATGGTCAGGCCCATCAACAACGGCCAAATGCCAATGGTCAGGAAACTGGGGGGGTCAAACGGGATCAAGCCGAACAGATTGACGAACGACGTGGGGTCCGGTGCCGACAGATCCTTGATCCACCCATAAAACGGCGCGTGGCGCATTTCGATGGTGACGAACAGCACTTTGTACAGGGCAAAGAACACGGGGATTTGCAACAAGATCGGCAGGCACCCAGACAACGGGTTCACCCCTTCGCGCTTGTACAGCTCCATGGTCTCTTTGGTCATGCGCTCGCGGTCGTCTTTATAGGCTTCCCGCAGCCGCGTCATTTCCGGCTGCAACATGCGCATCTTGCCCATGGAGCGGAATGATTTGTTGGCCAATGGGAAGAACAACAGCCGCACGAACGCGGTGAAGACGATGATGGCGACGCCGAAATTGCCGATCAGGCCGAACAGATATTCGATGGCCTGAAAAATTGGCTTGGTCAAAAAGAACAGCCAGCCCCAATCAACCGCTAGATCGAACCGGTCGATGCCCAGGCCCACGCGATAGGCCTCTAAGGTCTCAACTTCCTTGGCCCCGGCGAACACTCGGTTGGTGACCTCGCCAATGGTGCCCGGGGCGATGGTTACGCCGGTGCCCAGATAATCCACCTGGAATTTGTCGTCCCCCGCGACGGAATGACGGAACCCGGCCTTGAAATCGGTATCTTGGTCGGGGACCAACGCCACCAACCAATATTTGTCCGACATCCCGATCCAACCGCCGGTGCTGATCTCGGCGATTGGCCCGTCGTCGATCAGATCGTCGTATTTGACCTCGTTCAAGGTTTCGTTGAACACCCCGATGGGGCCTTCGTGCAAAATGAAAAATCCCAATGTGTCGGGCAAGCCGGTGCGCGATGCCAGGGCATAGGGGAACAAGGTCACCGATGCCGTGCCGGTGTTTTCCACCCGCTGGTTCACCGTGATCATGTAATTGTCGTCGATCGCAACTTCGCGGGAAAAAATCAGCCCCTCGCCGTTGTCCCATGTCAGGGTCACCGGGTTTTGCGGGGTCAGCGTTTCGCGGTTGGCGGTCCACTCGGTTTGGGCATCGGGGACCTTGGTCGCCCCTTGGGATGCCGGGGCCCAGCCGAATTCAGCGTAATACGCCCCCGGTGTTCCCAAGGGCGACAGCAACAAAACCTCGGGGCTGTCGGCGTCCAGGGTCTCCCGATAATCCGACAGCCATAAATCGTCGATGCGTCCGCCGGTCAATGCCAGGGACCCATGGACCCGGGGGGTTTCAATCGCCACCCGCCCGCCTTCACCCAGCACTTCTTCACGGGACCGAACGATGGCGTCGGCAACCCCGGGCACAGCCCCCGCTCCCGCGTCCGCTTGGGGGACACCATTCTCGGGGGCCGGAATACCGTTGCCGGGAACCCCATCGGGGGTGGGGGTCAGGCCTTCTTCGGTAAGGGCGGCGTCGGTGCCAACAGGCGGCTCGGGGTCGGCATACAAAAATTGGAATCCGATCAGGATTACCATCGACAGGACCAGGGCTAGAACTAGGTTTTTTTGATCCATGACTTAGTGCCGATGCCCGATCTCGCCGACATCGGCGTGGGAATGGGTGTGATCTTTGCTGTGCTTTGACTTCGGCTCGGGCACAGGGTCGTATCCCGATCCGCCCCATGGATGACAGCGACCGATGCGCCGGGCAGCCAGCCACGTGCCCTTAATGGCCCCGTGCCTGGCTAACGCCTGTAATGCGTAGTCCGAACACGTGGGCCCGTACCGGCAACTGGCCGGGAAAATGGGCGAAATTAAGAAACGGTACCCATAAACGGCGCCGCGCAGCAGTTTGGTCGCCGGGTTCATGGGGTTTCCTGGTTGGATTGCTTGGTTACTTCAGAGACGCTTTTGGGTTTGTCGGCTTTTTGGCCGACGTGGCGCAATGCTGTCTCAAGATCAGATAAAAGCGCTGGAAAGGCCCGAGTCAAGGTGGCGTGGCGACCAATCAGCACATAATCGAAATTTGCCGTGGCCTGGGTTGGCAAAATCTGTGCGGCGGCGGCGCGCAGCCTGCGTTTGGCGCGGTTGCGCTGCACCGCACCGCCAACCCGGCGGCTGGCGGTAATGCCCAACCAAATTTGGGCGGCGGGGTCCGTATCGGCGTGGGGGTGGTCTTCGCCGCGGTCCAAAGCCTGCAAAACCAGGCCCTTGGTGGCCCGTTTGTGCCCGGCCGAGGCCACGCGCAAATATTCGGACCGCTTGCGCAGACGCCCGATAGTCAAAGGCATTTTGGGGGTAGTGCTCTTAAGCGGAAAGGCGCTTGCGGCCCTTGGACCGGCGCCTGGCCAAAACTTTGCGGCCACCAACGGTGGACATACGCGACCGAAATCCGTGGCGACGTTTGCGCACGATGACGCTGGGCTGGAATGTGCGCTTCACGGTTTAACTCCTGAATTGGTTTCCCGCGCCGAGCCTCAAGCGCTCAGCCGGTACCGGTGTATACAATCCGCACCCTTGTGGGTCAATTGGGGTGGGGGTCGCCCGGCAAACCCATGGATTGCGGGGATTCCGCTCCAAGGCTAGATTTAGCCCCATGAAAGCGGACGCCGACCAGCCGGTGGCCAACGACCAACAGGCCGCCATCGCACGGGGGGACAGCGCCAGAGAAGTTCCGGTCACCCGGGGCCTGTCGGCGCAGTTGTTGGTGCTGACCATCGCCTTTGTGATGGTGGCGGAAGTCTTGATCTATGTGCCGTCGGTGGCCCGCGACCGCTTGGTGTTTTTGGAAGAGCGCATTGTCGCTGCCGATCTGGCCACCTTGGCCCTGGAAGAAGCCCCCAACAACAACGTCAGCGACGCCTTGGCGCGGGAGCTGCTGGATCTGGCGGGGGGGCGCGCAATTGTTTTGCGCGGCCCCTTGACCCGCCGCTTGGTGGTCGCCGACCGCACCCCGGAGGTTTTGGCGGAAACATTTGATCTGCGCGAGGTTTCGGGCATTCAGGGCATGCGCGACGCCTTCAGCGCCCTGTTTCGCCAGGAAAACCGAGTTATTCGGGTGATCGGCCAATCCAGCCAGAACCCCGACAGCTCGTTGGAAGTGATCATCGACGAAGCGCCCCTGCGGGCGCGGATGATTGCGTTCTCGGAACGGCTGCTCAGCTTGTCCGTGGTGATCTCGTTGGTCACGGCAAGCTTGGTGTTCTTGACCCTTAATCGTCGCATGGTGCGGCCCATGCGCCGGGTCACCCGCAGCATGGTGAAATTTCGCCGCCACCCGGAAGACCCCAAATCAGTCATTGTCCCCAGCAAGCGGCGGGACGAGATTGGCGTGGCCGAACGGGAACTGTCGGTGATGCAGGATGATCTGCGGAGCGCCTTGCGGCAAAATCAACGGCTGGCGGAGCTGGGATCGGCGGTCACCAAGATCAATCACGACCTGCGCAATATCTTGGCCACCGCCACGTTGGTGTCGGATCGCATTGCCTCCATTGATGACCCAGAGGTGCAAAAGCTGACCCCAACCTTGATCCAATCCATCGACCGGGCCGTGGCGTTGTGCAACAACACATTGCGGTTTGGCCGGGTCGACGAAGCGCCGCCTCAGCTGAACGAATTCGATTTGCGACAACTGGTGGACGATGTGGGAACGTCTGTGGGTGCCGCCGGGGACGGCCAAATTCGGTGGAACAACGAAGTGCCAGAGCGGTTTATGATGGTGGGAGATCGCGATCAGATATTTCGCGCCCTGTTGAATTTGGCGCGCAATGCGGTGCAGGCAATCGACGGCATGGGCAATGGGGTGAATGGCCCGGCTGGGCAAATCACCACCCGCGCAGCCCGAGGAGTGGAAAAAGTGGAAATTGAAATTGCCGATACCGGGCCGGGGATGCCGACCCGGGCCATCGAATCGGTGTTCCAGCCGTTTTCCGGGACCGCCAAGGCGGGTGGCAGTGGCTTGGGGTTGGCCATCGTTCGCGATTTAGTGCGCGCCCACGGGGGTGATGTGGCCCTGGTGCGCAGCAACGATGACGGCACCGAATTCCGCATGGAGTTCCCCGGCGCATGAGGCCGGGACTTATTTTAGCGGGGGCGGTGGCTCTGGTGATTGCGGGGTGTTCCCAGGACACCGCGATCCGAATTTTGGATAGCATCGCCGGCTACAGCTGCATTGTCTCGGAACGGGTTGCGGGGGCCGAGCCTTGCCCAGAACCCGAGATCGCTGTTCCCGCCCCGCTGTTCTGCAAAGAGACCCTCGCCGGAGTCGAATGCTATTCGGACGAACGGCCCTTTGGCCTCCAACCCGGGTGGTTGCGGGCCGGGCCCCCTGAAATCGAGGGCTAGGTACCGATCAATCATGGCCAAACCGGGGCCGCTTAATCTGATCACCGACGTGGATGGCATCGCGGTGGGAAACGCCGAAGACGTTGATGCGCGCACTGGCGTCACCGTGATTGTGCCGGACGATTCCGCCATCGCTGCCGCTGACATTCGTGGCGGCGCATCGGGCACCCGGGAAACCGAAATCTTGAATGGCGATAGCTTGGTTAAAAGGGTCAACGCCGTGGTGTTGTCGGGCGGATCGGCGTTTGGCTTGGACGCTGCATCTGGTGTGGTCGCCTGGCTGAAGGCACAAGGCAGGGGATTTTTTGTGGG
>JABHVE010000084.1 GCA_018658465.1 Alphaproteobacteria bacterium | reverse complement strand
ATGCCCGCCATGAAAGCGCCAAAAATCACGTTGACGTTCAGCACGGCAGCCAGGGAAACGAGCAGCAGACACCAAACCAGCGTGTAGCCAAGGCGCGAGGCTTTCAGGACGAAATTAATGCGTAACCGATTGGCGTATCGCAGCAGCGGTGGCCCAAGCACCAGAACGGCCGCAGTAAAAATCAGTGTCCGTGCCGCCGCGATCCCGGCTTCCATCAGCGACGGAGCTGCTGCTGCCGCCAAACTTGTGGCCACGGCAAACACGGCCCACAGAATGACGTCCTGCGCCGTTGATGCAGCCAAAACGATTTTGGCAAATCTGGTTTTGATCATCCCGAGGTCCAGAAAAATTCTGGAAATAACCGGAATCGATGTCACGGCAACGGCGATCGCAACGATCAACCCCAGGGTCACGGCATTCCCCTGGGGCCCGGAATACGTGCTCAGATCAATCCATTGGGTCACGGCCCAGCCAGCGGAAAACGGGATGACAGTCGCCCCCACCAGCAGAAATCCAGAAAGCCGATAGTCATCGGCCTCGAAATTCCGCTGGGCCCGGAACCCCGCGGTGAACATCAAAAGGATGAGCCCCAGCCAATAGACGGCGGACAACAGCTTGGCGTTTAGCAACCCATCCGGCACCAGCCATCCGGCAACATCGGGTAACAATAAACCCAGCACCGACGGCCCGAGCAGAAACCCGCCGCAAATTTCCCCGATCACCCTCGGCAGACGCATTCGCTCAAAAACGTAGCCAACGCTGTGGGCCATGATCAGCAGAGCAACCGCTGATATCAGGAACTGTGTGAGTTCGGTGTTTGTCAGCATGGGCTAGAAATCCAGCGACTTGCCTCCCCAAGCGGATACAAGATCAGTCGGTAAGTATTTTCAAAAAAAAATCGATGTCGATCAAGAAGGCGGCAAGTTGAAGCTTTACCAAACTCGCGGGTTTTGACCCGTATCAATATGGATGAAATCTGATTTGGGATAATAGCCAAAACCGCCAAATCCGAATGCGGCGCCAATGGCTGCCGCGCGCAAATCTTCGGTTTTGAATTCAGGAAGCCGAATGTCGATGGCCATGCCAAACATATGATAGCTCTGCTCTGGTACACCTTCCGGATCATTGCGATGCAGCATCAGATTGGTTGATTCTGATCGGAACCCCGAAATCAAATGAAACGGTCCCGGGGAACCCACGGTTTGCGCCATCCTATATAGCGTCACCAACAACCGCGCATCCACGGTGCCAATTTCACCCGTGCGCCAATCGCGCAGGCACCAATTGATTTCGGAAATTGCCTCGCCGACAAAAGCTTCGCCGTCCCAAAACATCGCGTCCACGGTCTCGTCGGTATGAATGTTGTGCAGACCGACCGACATGGAAAATCGCGAATTCGCCGCCCACGCGGGACCCACTAACCCCGAGGCAGCGACTGCCGTTGCGCCGGCCATCCCCAACAAATGTCGGCGAGATGTTGGCGCAACCAATTTGGATGTCTCGGCGTCCGATGTTGGCATTCTCAGCCCAGAGTCCGTGGCGAAAAAGGCAGTGAAAACAATTGCATCAGGTTCCCTCTACCACGATCAAGGCGTTTTTAGGAAGCCAGATCCTGTCGCGCTCAGGCGCTTGGGGATTTTGATCGTCGGACGACAACGGTCCCAACCACGATCCCCACCAACGCTAGCCCAATAATAATGGGCCATGCGGGAAAGCCGTCCGGGTCAACGGGCAGGCTTTCTTCGATCACCCGATTTTTCATGGGCTTTCCAGTGCCGGGGTCATGGGCCAGCCCCTGGCCAGATTCGATCAGCTCGGTCACCCGGTTCGGCGAGAACTGGACCAGCAACTGACCCTTGTGGAACATGACGAACATCTTGGCTCCAATTTTCAGCCCTTGAGCCCCGGTTCCAGCGCCCACGGTGACCCCCTCAACATCTGAGAAATGGGCCTTCACCTCTGCATACGGATCAATCATCGTCTGGTTCCCTGGAGATCGCGGCATGTTAGGACTCAACAACCCGGTCATGACCTTCGAGCATTTCCCGGCACGAAGTAACTTTTTTTGAGAGAAATTCGGTCAATTTACGTCGATGCAAACTAAGCTAAAGTTGTCCTCC
Organism: Alphaproteobacteria bacterium; assembly: GCA_018658465.1. GTDB lineage: Bacteria > Pseudomonadota > Alphaproteobacteria > UBA2966 > CAIVPW01 > JABHVE01. Next base: position 21,058 of record JABHVE010000084.1, on the reverse strand, counting down.
GGTCGCCTTTTATTGAGCTCTGTTTCCACGTTCAATACGAACCGGCTCGGTGTATCCGAAACTTTTGAAATCTCCCAAAGTTCCCGCAAGAAAATTTTTTCGTGCACACCATCTGAGGAGAAAACAACCCGGTCGCCGGGCTCTATCTTGAAATTTACGGGGTCAATAACTGGAGGCTCTTTTGCCCCTAAGGCTCTTTCAAGAATGTGCCTTCGACTGTAGTTAATCGCTTCCTCTTTTGATAATTTCTCCAAACCCAACAGCCGCTGAACCTCTGTATGGTCCTCTGTAATTTTCTTGATTCCCTTTCCCCTAATCAAGACAATGCGGGTATCGCCACAGTGTCCTCCTACCACCGATTCATTTGAGAAAATTCCATAGGTTAGGGTAGTCGCCATCCCGGTGAGGTTTTTGTCGGTGTCCTGTTCTGACCTTAAGGCGCGGTGAATATTCAACATTGCTTCAGACGACTCGGTCTTGGCTTTTTGGAGATCGCGAAAAACCATGTCAGTCGCTTTTCTTGAAGCGATCTCCCCTCCAAAATAACCGCCAAGCCCGTCCGCTACCGCGACACCGAGGCCGCCAGGATCAAATTCCCGAACTTCAACGCTGTCCTCGTTGAGCTCTCGAGGCCCCGCTGAACTCAATTCCGCATGTTGAAAAACTAACCGCATATGCTCGCAATCGCTTCTTGCAACCTGTGATGAAAACTTGAACGATTTGCTCCGATTGAAAACTCCAGGTGCTTTAATTGGCCGCACAAATCCGTTCCAATTGCTCTAAATTCGATTGCCATTCTCTTGGCCAAAGAATCGTCCATTTCCGTTCCGCAGAAATCCATGAACATGCGCTCAACGAGCCAGCGATTGTGCGATGTGCCCAGATTAATCAAGCCCAAGAGGCACTCAGCTTTCAAGTCGAAATCACCATCTGACAGAAATTCGGCAACCCGATTTGCAACAATATCGCAGGTGTCCCAATCAAGCGTCGCCTCTTGTACCCACTGCCCATAAACGACTCCTAATCGGTTTACCGAGTTAGGGAAATTTTCACGAAATTCCTGAATTACTTGGAGCGAAATATTTAAAAAAATGGAATTTTGATTGGACAAATTTCCGTCCTCGAACTGATCCTCCAGGTATTCGATAAAAGCCCTGCAATCGTTCTCGTCGATCTTCGAAGGGTCGGCGAAAATTTGTGAAATAATATCGCCAATTTCTCCGCTAATTTTGATAGCTGACGCATCGACGTCAACAAGTGAGTCACGTACCGCAGCAACATTATCGATACGACGCCCAACGTCTTCGCGGGTACACGCCCTAATAAGCCACCCGAATTCACCCTTTTCCTTGATTTCTCGTCCTGGGATCCGATCATCAACGCCAACCATGTCGTGGAGTATGCATCCCAGGGAAAACACGTCAGACCCCGCATATCCTTTGCCAAGGTCAGCCACAATTTCCGGGGCACTATAGTAGTCAGATCCTTTGACCATTCCGGTCGTCGTTAGTTTTGAAAGGGTAGAGTCCTTGATAGATATGAAACCAAAGTCACTGATCGCATAGAAAGGGGTACCCTCATTTTCGAATTTTAGGACGTTCTGTGGTTTCAAATCTCGATGATACATTTGGACCGAATGCATTTCTTCTAGACCGGCAACAATATCCATGACGGCTGCTTTGAAATTACCATCCAAAGCCGGGTCCGCCGCCAACTCTTTTTCCAAATCAGTAATTGCGACTGGCATCAGAAAATACGGCGGGTCGGCATCCAGGTCGCCCCCGAGAATTGGAACGATTCTTGGATGGTCAAAACCACTCTGCGCCCTGGCTTCGCGTACGAACCGCTTTTTCACGTTGGCGGTCAAAGCATCCGAGAGAGGCTGGTTAACACTAAAAGTCTTTCTTGCGTATTGGGCCCCAGATTCATCTTCAACTAGGTCTACGTTTCCGAATCCGCCGGAACCCAAGTTCTCCAGAAACTTCAAATTCATTTCAGTTCCTTTCAATCTTCTCGCGACCAATTGTCCATTTGCCGCATGCGTCGTCAGTTTTTCTTCTGCATTGTACACTGGCCTTCGCTGAACTTTACGCTATGCCTCGGGCTTGCGCCCATGTAGGGCCCAAGCCCTTGCCGACCGTTGGATGTGGGGCGATATTTGGAGTTGGCGCGCCCCAAGAAACTTTCGCTGCCTGATGTCGGGGAGATGATGGAACACGACAGCCAAACAAGGGCCCCCGGATGGGCCGTGACCCGCGTGGTCGGGACGGGCACGATCGCTTGGGCCTTCATTGGCGTTTGGCTTATTGCGACAGAACCGGCCATCGGCCTGTTTTCAGCCAAAGCGGTGATGTTCTTGGGTGTCGGGATGATCGCCGCCGGGGTCGTTTTATCCGGTCCCAAACTCGCCGATGCTTTCACAAGGCGCGGGTTTTTTCGGCTGATCCTCAACGCCGGTCTGATTTTCCTGGTTGAGAGATGGCTTTTCGGGTTTTTAGTTTAAGGATTTGGTGCCCCTGGCCGGACTCGAACCAGCACGGGCCGAAGCCCAACAGATTTTGAATCTGTCGTGTCTACCAATTTCACCACAGGGGCACGTGGCATTGATCAAGTGCCGCGCATCATAGTCACCGCGCTTACTGGGTCAACGGGTGTCGATCAACTTGGGCCACTGTTTGAAACCCCATTGGTCGATGGCGGCGGGGCTGGTATAGGCTGGGGCCAAATGCCCACCCGGAATTCATAGAAACTCGAGGCCCCATGCTGCGCCGATTATTTGCCTGGACCATGGGGCTGGCCGCCCACCGCCACGCCCGTTGGGCGTTGGCTATCGTCTCGTTCGCCGAAAGCTCATTTTTTCCCGTGCCCCCCGACGTGGTGTTGGTGCCCATGGTCTTGGCCGATCGTTCCCGCGCATGGGTGTTGGCGGCGATCTGCACAGCGGCCTCGGTGGCCGGCGGATTGGCGGGCTATGCCATCGGCGTGTTGGCCTTCGAAACGGTGGGCCAAGCGATTTTGGATTTCTATGGGGCCGGGGAGAGCTTCCAGCATTTCAGCGATTGGTACAACGCCTGGGGGCTGGCATTCATCTTTGTCGCGGGCTTAACGCCTCTGCCCTCCAAAGTGTTCACCATCGCCAGCGGCGTCACCGGGTTGGCATTGCCAGTGTTCATTGCGGGGTCGGTCGTTTCCCGGGGCATTCGCTTTTTTGCCGAAGCCGCGTTGCTGCGGATTTTTGGCGAGCCCATCCGAGAATTCATCGAAACTTATATGGGATTGCTGGCGATCGCCTTCGTCGCGGTGTTGCTGGGCGGCTTCGCCTTGGTGCGGTTCGTGTTGTAGGCTGGAGGTATGACCCGCACCGCCACACATGCTCTGCCCGGCGATCTGTCGCCCCGGCAGAAATTAGAGCGCGCGATCCGCGTGGACCATGCCGGCGAATTCGGCGCGGTGCGAATCTATGCGGGACAATTGGCGGTCATGAAAAACGGCCCGGCCAAGGACAAGGTACGCAAAATGGCCGAACAAGAAGCCCACCATCTAGAAACGTTTGAGGCCTTGATGACGACACGCCGGGTGCGACCCACGGTGTTGGCTCCGGTGTGGCACGTTGCTGGCTGGGCATTGGGTGCGGCAACGGCTGCCATGGGTGACAAAGCCGCGATGGCCTGCACGGTGGCAGTGGAAGACGTCATCGATGAACATTATCGCGCCCAAGGCAAACAGCTCGACGGCACCGAGCCCGAGTTGTGCGCGACCATCGAAGAATTCCGCGCGGAGGAAGTCGAGCACAAACAGATGGCGTTGGACGAAGGCGCCGAAGATGCCCCGGGGTATTTGTTGATGCGTCTGGGAATCGGCGCCGGATCACGCATGGCGATCTGGCTTTCAGAAAGACTCTAACAAGAGCAGATCGTGGCGCGCTTTGGCGTCGCGTGAATCTGATCGTTCTATCAGAGATTAAGGCTCCAACTCCGAGTCCCAATAAAGAAAATCCCGCCAGCTTTCGTGCAGATGATTGGGGGGGAATCCGCGGCCGTTGCGTTGCAGTTGTCGCACCGAAGGCTCGTATGGGCGGATGTGCGGGTGCATGGCGGCCTCGTTTTCCAGGCGCCCGCCTTTGCGCAGATTACACGGGGCGCAGGCGGTGACCACGTTGTCCCATAATGTGCGGCCGCCTTTGGATCGCGGGATCAAGTGATCGAATGTTAGTTCTGATTGGCTGCCGCAATATTGGCAAACGAAAAAGTCACGCAAAAAAACGTTAAACCGCGTGAACGCTGGACGACGGCTGGGCTGGATGTATTCTTTCAACGCCACGACGCTGGGGAGCGCCATGGAAATGCTTGGGGACCGCACCCGGCTTTCGTATTCCGAGACGATGTTGACCCGGTCCAAGAACACAGCCTTGACCGCGTCCTGCCAGCGCCACACCGACAGGGGAAAATAACTCAGCGGCTGATAGTCGGCGTTCAGAACCAACGCCGGACGATTTTCCGGACCCATGGTACTCCCTCCGAGCTTGGCTGCTCGTTGGGACACATTGTGGCGATGCTAGCCCTTTAGGGCAACCGGTGAGGCAAACCGATCACGATCTTTGCTGAACACGGTGGCCAAAAATTTGCCGCCCAGGGCCAAGCCATCCTGGTCAATGCCGTGGCCCAATCCAGCCGCCACATGCCACCGCACCGGGCCGGTCAATCGCCCCAAGGTATCGAACATGGCATCGATCGGAACCACTTGATCGGCGTCGCCATGACACAACAAAATCGGTGGCGGCATGGCACGGTTGGCACGGGGTTTGGGGGGCTCCAATGTTGTGCCAGAATACCCAATCAACCCTGCGCAATTCCGCCGCAAACCTGCATCCAGAGCCATTCTCGCCCCTTGGCTGAAACCCACCAGCCCTACCGAGATTTCCGATAATGCAGCGGCCTCACATTCCGCGGTAATGAACCGATCCAGGCCATCCAAAGCCGCCAAAATGTCCGGGTTGTCGTGCGGATCGCCGGTTGTCGGGATCGGATACCACTGGCGGCCCATTGGCGCCTGGGCGCATGGATCAGGGGCGTGGGGGGCGACAAACGCCGCATCCGGGAGCAACGCCGCCCATTGTTGTGCCAAGCCGATCAGATCATTGCCGTCGGCCCCATAGCCGTGGAGGAAAATTACCAACTGCCGGGTTGTGCCCGACGCCGCCGCGATCCTGGGACCATCCAGCCCTTGTTCAGTTAGCTTGGCGGTCACGGGGTTTGACCCACCGGGGGTTCCAATCGCCGCAACAAGTAACTGCCCGCCGCCGCCGCCGCAAAAGCCGCGATCACCAACGTCATGGGCACCTGGGTGCCGTCTGAGACCCTGGGCACCAGATAAGTCGCCACCCCGGCCAACCCCATCTGCAGGAACCCGATCAACGCCGATCCGGTGCCCGCCATTTCCGGGTGGACGCTGATGGCCCCGGCCAAGCCGTTGGGCACCACCAACCCCATGCCGAACATCATCAAGGTCAGCGGCCCGATGATCGCCCACGCCGACAGGGGCGCGCCATAGGCCAACCCCACAATCAGGGCCCCTGCCCCCAACACCGGCACCATGCCCATTTTGATCATGGGATCTATACCCAATTTCAGGGTCATTTTGGATGTCACAAAGGTGCCCGCCGCAAACCCGCCCACGGTCACCGCGGAAAACCAAGCATATTGGGTGGGGGTATAGCCCATCAGATTGACGAACAAAAACGGTCCTTCGGCCAAAAACGCGAACATGGCCCCAAACACAAACCCGGTGGCCAGGCCATAGGACAAAAACGCCGGAGATTTCAGCAACACCCAATAGTTGCCGGCAAGTTCCCGCACCCCGGCGCCGACCTGCTTTTGGGTATTGGTTTCTTCCAAGTGGGCCCAGGCCATATAGGCGATGAACGCCCCGAACCCCATCAACAGGCCAAAGTTCGCGCGCCAGCCAACGGTTTGCTGGACGAACGCCCCCAACACCGGGGCCAGTGCGGGAGAAATCGCCAGTGCCAGCCCCACATAGGCCATGACCTGGGCCGCCCGAGCCCGATCAAAACGGTCGCGCACGATGGCCCGGCCAATCACCGGCCCGGCCATGGCACCGATGGATTGGAAAAACCGCGCGACGATCAAGGCTTCGATTGTGGGGGCCAACATGGCGGCGGCGCTGGCGACGAAAAAAATGGCCAAGCCCACCATCAACACCGGTCGGCGACCGAACCGGTCGGACAGAGCCCCGACGATCAGTTGCGAGACTGCGGCCCCCAGCATATAGACGGTGACGGTCAGCTGCACCACCGATGGCTCGGTGGCGAACACCTCCACCAACGCCGGCATGGACGGCAGATAGATGCTGATGGAGATTTGCGCCACGGCCACCAAGATGGTGACGAACGCGACGATCTGTCCGTCGGAAAGCTTCATGTGGTTTTGGGTTTCTGGTCGCGGTTGTATTTACATTGACGTTCAGATTCACGTGCCCGAACTGGGCACGATCTGCACTAGACCGCATATACGGCGTGCACCGCTCAGAGGCAAGGCACGGTGGTGTGACAAACGTTCCCTCTCTCGCTTGCGGGGGAGGGTTAGGGTGGGGGTGTACTTATTTTTTTACGTTCAGATTCACGTGCCCTCAGCGGGCACGATCTGCACTTGGTTCTTTCTGCCGTTCAGATTCACGCGGTCGTAAGATTCGCCCGCGATCTGCACTTACTTCCAATCGGGCACGGTGCGCTCGTCGACTTCCAATCCCAAACTTTTGGCGTGGGCGATGCCGCGCTCCATTCCGGCGGAAATGCCCAGATCGGTATAGACCGCAACGGAGTCCGCTTGCTCGTACCAGGAAAAGGCCAACTCAAAGATTTGTTCGCGCTGGCCCACCGCTATGTCATCCAGAACTTGGGTGAACAACAAATGGGCCATGAACGGCGATTCCCCACGGCCGATGGAATCCAGCATCGCCGCCCGGGCATAGCGCATGTTGGTTTCCATGCGAATGGGATCGGGGGTGGCAAACGGGGACTGCAAGATCACGCGATTCATAGGGGATTTCTCCATGTGAGAGCCCGGGAACTGCCCATCATGTGTGCCATGAATTCCCGCAGCGCGCTATACGGGCCATCCGCAATCCCCCTAAGCCCCTCCCTCGGTGGGGAGAGGGCAATTCCCCGGGACACCCGCGCCCCACCGGAGTACCATCGGCGGAACGGTTCCAACCAATTTTGTGAGACCATCGAGTTATGAAATCTGTTGTGGGTGTTCTGGTTGTTATTGCCTTGATTGTGACGTTGTTGGTGCTGCTGACGGGGGTGTTGGGCATGCTGCGCGGCAGCGATTTCAACAAAAAGTACAGCAACATAATCATGCGGGCGCGGGTTGGATCCCAGGCCACGACGATCCTGTTGATGCTGCTGTATTTCTTTCTGGATTAGTGCGGATCGTGCCCATTTTTGGGGCACGTGAATCCGAACGGACAAAACAAAGCAAACAACATGCGACTTTCAAAGATCTACACAAAATCTGGTGACGACGGGGAGACGTCGTTGAGCGATGGCACCCGTGTTGCCAAGCATGACCCGCGCGTAGCGTCTTACGGCGCGGTGGATGAAACCAATGCTGCCGTGGGGCTGGTTCGCCTGCATACATCTGATTTGCCCGAATACGACGCCATGCTGGGGCGCATCCAAGATGACCTTTTCGATTTGGGGGCCGATTTGGCGCAGCCGGGGACAGATTTTGAGAGCGCGGAAGAGCTGCGCATAACCGAGCCCCAAGTGGCGCGCCTGGAAGCCGAAATCGATGCCATGAACGCCGATTTGAAGCCGTTGGAGTCGTTCACCCTGCCCGGTGGGGAGCCTGCGGCGGCACATCTGCACCTTGCCCGCACCGTCGCGCGGCGGGCGGAACGGGAGATTGCCCAGTTGGCGGAATACGAGCCGGTTAACCCGGCGGCGGTGCAATACATCAACCGGGTATCGGACCATTTTTTTGTGATGAGCCGGGCCATCAATGCCCCCGGCAATCGCGAAGTTCTGTGGCGGCCCGGGGCCAACCGCTAGCGGTCCGGCTTAGGGTTCGCACAGGTGCTCTTGTACCGCACACATAATGATCGAGAGCCGTTTGGGGCTCGCACAGGTGCTCTTGTACCGCACACATAATGATCGAGAGGCGTTTACGGCTCGCGGTAAGCACAGGTCCACTGAGGACCGCAACAAACTAGGTCCGCTTGGACCGAAAATTCAGTGAGCCTTTAGGGTTCCCTATAGGCGAACGGCAAGCCGGCACGGCGCAGCGTAATCACATCGCGCTCCAGATTCAGCGGGTTCATGTAAATCGATTCTTGGCTTTCGGTCGCCACGGTGTAGCCGGGAATTAGCCGCAGCAATTCCGCCATGTGGGGCCGGGCCCCTTCCACATCATTGGCCAGTACATAGGCCAGAGCCAATTCCCGGTGCAGCACGGCGGTATCGGGGGCGCGTTCTAACGCCGCCAACAACACCACAATGGCTTCTTCGTAGCGACCGGTGAGCTGATAATTCTGGCCAAGAATGTGTTGATAGGTCCAGGGGTAATTGGGGTTGATGCGCATGGCCCGTTCGATCATCTCCAGGGCGTCTTGGCTGGTGCGAATGCCAAAGCTGTAAAGCCGCGACAGATGGGCCAGGTTGTCGGCATCGTTGGGGGCGGCGGCCACGGCGCGCTGAGCCAAATCCAGGGCCTGAATGCGCGGGGAGATTTCCTCCACGCCTTCACGGAACAATGTGGCGCGGAGCATTTGCAGGCGGCTTTGCAGGGCCAGTCCGCGGGAATTTTTGGGATCTGTTTCGATGGCCGGGCGCACCATGGCCTCGACCTCCGGCAAAATGTCCCCCGTCAGATCGCCGTCGAACCCCTGGGCAGCAAAATATTGGGTAAAGCCCAGCTCGAAGGTGGCGGCGGTGAATGTTGGATCAAATTCCAGGGCTTCGCGGAACAGGGCCCCGGCCTGGGCGTTGGTGGCGGGGGTTGCCTGGGTCATCAAATCCCGACCGCGCAGGTAAAGGGCGAAGGCTTGTGGGTTCACCGCGCGGGGCGGGATGACGGGGATGTCGGGTTCTGGGGCGGCGGCTGGTTCGGCGGCGGGCTGGTCAGGATCGGCTGGGGGCGGTGCCAAAATTTTTGCAGTGATGTCATTGGCGATGGCGGTGATCCCCGGAGGCTCCAGGGTATCGGTCCCCTCCCACACCATCTGGCCAGTTAGGGCGTCCACTAATTGACCATCCAATTCCATCGGATTCTCGTCCGCCTGGATGATACCCAGAAATACAAACCGCACCCCTAGGGCCTCGGCGATATCCACGGGTTCCGCGGCGCTGGTCAGGCCCGGAGCAGCGGCTGGCGGCATCACAAACAAGGCGGGGTTGGCACCCAACATCCGGGCGAGCTCTGCCGCCATGCCTTGGGACGCGTGATCGGGCAGGGCTTGGCCTTCGGCCACCACGAAGTGCACCACGGCAACGGACGGCAAATCGGGCATCGGCAAGGCCATGTTTGCGGGGGTCGCCACGACCACGGGCTCGATGACCGGATTGCCACCCAGGACAAACCACAGGCCGGCGGCGACGACGGCAAGCATCACCACGGCTGCGGCGATGGTGGGGATGGTGCGGGATCGCGGCGGTTTTTGATTGGGATCGGCATCGAAATCGGCGCGCATTGCATCACCGGATGTGACGAACACCAAGGGCACGGCGTCGGCCACCAGCCCGTGGATTTGATTGGTGATCCACAGATCGCCGGGTTGGGCGTTGGCAAGCATTGCCTGGGCATGGTCCACCGCTTCGCCGGATTGACCGTCTGCTGCGACCATGCCCAAAGCAATGGCGATGGGTGCGGGTGCGGAATTGGAGTGCCGCCATCCACGGGCGCATTCGACAGCGGCCACTGCCGATGGGAAGTGGGCGATGACCCCGGGGCCCGCCTGCACGCCTGAGCCCCCGGCGTCGGCCACCGCGTCTAACAGCCCGGGATCGGCGGCGCTTGCTGCCAAGATCACCCCAAGACTGCCTAGCTTTGGTTGGGAATTCACCATGTGTGGAGGCCCTTGTACCGCGCGGTCGTTTGGAAACTAGTCATGTTTATAGTGCATAGTGGCGCATTCGCCGCAGCGGGACAGAACAAATGGACTCAAGCACCGTCATCGTCCAGCAAATCGCCGGGATCACCACGCTTTTGACGTTGGCGGCGGTGGCCTTGGCCGTGGCCCGCAGGCTGCATGTGCCGTTCGCCTTGGCCATGATTATCAGCGGGGTTGCCCTGGGGGCGGTGGCGCAGATTGTGCCCGACGGCGCGTCTGGCTATTTGGTCCCGACAATTCCGCCGGGGATTATCCTGTTTCTGTTCTTGCCAGCGTTGACGTTCGAGCCCGCGTTGCAGATCGATTTGCGGCAATTGCGGCAACATATTGTGCCGGTGCTGACCATGGCCGTGGGCGGCGTCATCACCACCGCAGGCGTCGTTGGCCTGGCCGTGTGGTGGCTGACACCGTTGGATTTGGCCTGGTCATTGACCCTGGGTGCGATCGTGTCCGCCGTCGACCCGGTGGCCGTGATGGCCTTGTTCGGACGCCTGGGGGTGCGCGCCCGGATTATCGGCATCATGGAGGGGGAAACGCTGATCGGCAGTGCTGTGGCCATCGTTACCTCGCGGGTTTTGGTAGCCATCGCCCTGACCGGCGCAATGACCTCGAACGACATGTGGCAAGGTGCTGGGACCGTCGCCATCGCCCTGTTCGGCGGCGCGGTCATCGGCTGGGTCACCGCGTTGATCTGGGGCTGGCTGTTATCGAAATCCGAAGGCGACCCGTTTGTCGAGACGGCGCTGACCACCGTGCTGGCCTATGCGTCGTATTTGGCGGCGGAGCTGATGTTCGGGACCAGCGGCGTCACCGCGACCTTGGTTGCCGGGGTTACCCTGGGCACCTGGGGGCGGACCAAGATTTATGTGGCGGTGGAATCGTACCTGGATAAATTCTGGGATTTTGCTGCGGCAGCGACCGGGGCGACCGTATTGCTGCTGATTGGCCTGACCGTGGATTTGACTGCGGCGGTCACGTATTGGGATGTGATTTTGGTCGCCATCATCGCCATGATCGCCGCCCGCGCGGCCACGGTGTATGGGCTGATCCCGGCGGTGGGGCTGTTTGAGCCCTCTGCAAAACTCGCCCGGGCAGACAGCACCGCCATTTGGTGGGGCGGCATGCGTGGCACAGTGGCCGCCGCCTTGGCCTTGAGCCTGGGTGCTGGCCCCTATCAATCGGCGCTCCTGGTGACCGTTGCCGCGGCCATTTTGTTTTCCGTGCTGGTTCAGGGTTTGACGTTAGAGAACGTGATCCGGGGCCTTGGCCTGGAACGTCGCCCCCTGGCCGATCGCATTGGCCGTGACGAGGGCCTGCGCACCGCCATGCGCCGAGGCGGCCGCGAAACCCCCGAGCTAAAACGCGGCGGGCGATTTTCCAGCCGACCAGGATCAGCGAAAGGTGGTGGCCTGGAAGACGATCTGCGCGCCTTGCGCGACGAAATCGAAGGGGCCGCCCGATCGTCAACCGAGGCCGATCAGGAACGCAGCCTGTTGTTGATGCGGTGCTTCCAAGTAGAGCACGAATTTTTTGACGACGTGTTTGCCAAGGCCCATTTGTCCGAACGCGCATACCGTGACCTGCGGTATTCGGTGACAGTGCAGGCCCAGGCCGTGCGGTTCAATGAACCATTGCCGAAAGCCACCCTGCACATGGGGGCGCATTTTGAATTTCTTGAATCCCAGCGCCGCAGCCGAATTTTGAACGATTACGAAACCGCATGGGGACGGTTCCAAGCCAGCACCTATATTTTGGGAATTCTGGACGACTTGGCCGACCAAGTCCTGACCCCGCAAGAAATCAGAGCCTCTGTGCGCGAGGTGTACGAAGGTTGGCAATCCCGTGCGCAAAAACGTGTTGATGGCGTGGCCGATCACTTCCCTGATTACATCAACCGATTGCAAGAACGCATGGCCGATCGCTTGGCGGCCCAGGCGGAATCAGAAGTTGTTGAAAACCGCGCCCGGGACGGATCGATCCCGTCGCAGCTGGCCGATGCCCAAAGCCAAGCGTTGGTTAAAACCATTCGCACCCTGCGCGGGGGCACGCCGCCGATCCCCGATGTGGACCCGGTGGAGACACTTGCTAAGTCGGTTTTCTTCATCGGTTTGCCCGTGGATGAATTGGAACAGATCGCCGCCAACTTGCGCCCGCAAACCATCCCCGATTATCAATTTGTTCCGGCTTCCGGCCCCCATGGGCAGTCGATGTTTATTATTGCCCGTGGCATTGTTCAGGGGTCGCAACCAGATCAAGGCGAGGACGGCCCCGTGGAACTGTGGGGGCCGGGTGACATTTTTGGAAACACATCGATGCTTGGCCGAGACGCCACCGCCACCCATAACCGTGCCATGTCGCCCTGCTTTATTTTCGGATTACGGGTGCGCGACCTTGAAGGCCTGCGGTCCACCTGCCCCACCCTTGCCACCATCCTGGATGCAGCCCGGGACGCATAACATCGCGGTCTGTCCTGCATGACTGACATTTCCTGGCGCTCACCCCAGCAGGGGCGATCTCTGTATTGGCGCTCACCCCAGCAGGGGCGATCTGTATGACTGACGAGATAACCATCCTGGTGCCGGTGAAACGTGTAGCCGACCCAAACGTGCCCATCGGTGTGTTCCCGGATGGTACGGGCGTCGATCTGACCAACGTCCGCATGGCCATGAACCCGTTCGACGAGATCGCGGTGGAAGAAGCGGTGCGCCTGCGCGAGGGCGGCACGGCGGGCCAAGTCATTGCCGTCAGCATCGGCGGGCCCAAATGCGTGGACACCCTGCGCAGTGCCTTGGCCATTGGCGCGGACCGGGCCATCCACATTACCACCGACGATGACCTGGAACCCTTGGCCGTGGCCTCGGTTCTGACGGTCCTGACCAATGAATTGGCCGCCGATTTAGTCCTGATGGGCAAGCAGGCGGTGGACGGCGATAACGGCCAGACCGGGGCTATGCTGGCGGCAAAACTTGGGTGGCCCCAGGCGACCTTTGCCTCAAACATCGAGGCGTCCGATGGCATCCTGACCGTCACCCGTGAGGTGGACCAGGGATTGGAGATCATCCAGGTTGACCTGCCCTGTGTGGTCACCGCTGACCTGCGCCTGAACACCCCCAGGTTCGCCGCCATCAGCGCCATCCTAAAGGCCAAAAAGGCACCCATCGAGACACGTGCCGCCGGGGATCTCGGCCTGCAATTGTCCCCCCGATTGCGGACGATTTCGGTGGCCGAGCCATCCCAGGATCGCGCCAATATCAACGTGGCAAATGTCGACGAGCTCCTGGACTCTCTACGCCAAGACCAAGGCCTGCTGAAATGACTGTTCTGGTCATCGCCGAGCACGACAATGTGGATGTCGCTGACTCCACCTTGCGGGCCATTACCGCCGCCGGGGCATTTGGTGGCGATGTGACGGTATTGATCGCGGGCCATGATTGCGGAAACGCCGCAAACGCCGCTGCCCGCATATCCGGTGTGAACAAGGTGCTGTGCGCCGACGGGCCATCCCTTGGGTCATTCCTGGCAGAGCCCTTGGCCGAATTGGTGGCGGCGATGGTTGCCGACCACCTTCAATCCAGAACCGAAACCTTCGAGGCCATCGTATGCGCCGCCAACACATCGGGCAAAAATTTACTGCCTCGGATCGCCGGGCTGATGGATATCGCCATGGTGTCTGATGTGATTGCTATCAAATCCGCCGATACATTTGTGCGGCCTATTTATGCGGGCAATGCCGAGGCCACGGTGGAATGCATGGAGCCCATCAAATTGGTCAGCGTGCGGCCCACAGTGTTCGATCCGGCACCAGGGGACAGTAACCCCGCAGACATCGAATCCATTGATGCGCCGCCATACTGGAACCAAACCAGATTGGTCCAGGCCGCCGAACAGGACACCGGCCGCCCGGATTTATCATCGGCAAAAATCGTTTTATCTGGCGGTCGGGGCATGCAATCCGCCGAAAACTTTGTCATTCTGGACCGGGTCGCGGCCAAATTGGGGGCGGCGGTTGGGGGAACTCGGGCGGCGGTGGATGCCGGGTTTTTGCCCAACGAAGTGCAAGTGGGGCAAACTGGCAAAGTCGTCGCCCCGGATTTGTACATGGCCTTCGGCATTTCCGGGGCCATCCAACACTTGGCAGGGATTAAGGACAGCAAAGTGATTGTCGCCATCAACACCGACGAGGCCGCGCCGATCATGGCAGCGGCAGACTATTGCCTGGTGGCGGACGCAGCCGAGGTCCTGACGGAATTGGACGCGGCGTTAGGGGACAAAAATCCATGACCGACGCGATCAATTCCATCGGTGTCATCGGTGCCGGCCATATTGGTGACGGGGTCGCCCGGGTTTGCGCGGTGGCAGGCTACGATGTTGTGGTCCAAGACACTGACCCCGATACTTTGGCTGGGGCCATGGGAAAAATCGAAGCGGGATTGGGTCGCCAAGCCAAATCGGCGCGCATATCCGCCGACGAGGCCAAGGGGGCCTTAAGTCGCGTGCGCGTGACGGGCAATTTGGCGGATATGGCCGATTGCGACTTGGTCATCGAAAGCGCCCCGGAAGACGAAGAAATCAAACGGCAGATTTACGAAGATCTGAAATCAGTTCTGAAGCCGCACGCTTTGATCGCCACCAACACGTCGTCCATTTCCATCACCCGGTTGGCCACCGCAAGCGACCGCCCGGGCAAATTCATCGGCATGCATTTCATGAACCCGGTGACGGCCATGGCATTGGTGGAGGTCATCCCCGGCGTGGCAACAGAACAGGCGACAACGGACGCAATCATGGGGGTGGTCGAGCGGTTGGGCAAAACAGCGGTGATGGCCCAGGATTTCCCCGGCTTCATGGTCAACCGCATCTTGGCCCCCATGCTGAACGAGGCGATTTATGCCCTGCACGAAGGGGTCGGCACGGTGGAAGCCATCGACAGCGCCTTGGTGTTGGGGGCACACCACCCCATGGGGCCGTTGGCGCTGGCCGATTTCATTGGTCTGGATATTTGCCTGGCCAACATGACGGTGTTGTACGAAGGCCTGGCCGATCAGAAATACCGGCCCTGTCCGTTATTGGTGAAGTACGTGGAAGCCGGATGGCTGGGCCGCAAATCGGGCCGAGGTTTTTACGATTATTCCACCGAACCCCCCACGCCCAACCGCTAAACTCAAAGCCACCCCCACCCTATCCCTCCCCCTAAAGGGAGAGGGGACTTGGCCGAGGACCGCTGTCTAATTCCCTCTCCCTGAAAAGGGGGAGGGTTTGGGAGGGGGTCAGCTTTAGAAAATGGGAGGGGGTCAGCTTTTAGTTGGCCGTGAAGTGCTGGAAGAACGCGATGGCCTCGGGCGAATCCCATTCGGCGGGGCCGATCATGCGGGCGACCATGTTGCCGGCGGGGTCAAGCAGCACCGTGGCCGGTAAGCCGCCTACAGAAAAAGCGCGAGACGACGCCCCGGTGTCATCGATGTAGATGTCCAGGTCGGCCAGTTCGAATTCGCCAAAAAATGCGGTGACATCATCCAGTCCGGTGCGGTCTTCGGACAACGCCAGCACATGGAAATTTTGACCGCCCATTTGGGCCTGGAGGCGGTCCAGGGATGGCATTTCGCGCTTGCAGGGGCCGCACCAGGTGGCCCAGAAATTCAACAAAACGTATTGGCCGCGAAAGTCCCTAAGATCCAAATCCCGGCCGCTGTCGTCTTTGAAGGCGA
The DNA here is from genome assembly GCA_018658465.1 of Alphaproteobacteria bacterium. Lineage (GTDB taxonomy): Bacteria > Pseudomonadota > Alphaproteobacteria > UBA2966 > CAIVPW01 > JABHVE01. The sequence goes on along the minus strand of JABHVE010000084.1, from coordinate 5,225 downwards.
TTTCCGGGGCAGGCATCGGGGCGTCATACAGAATAAAGTTCTGGACCTGCCCCGTAACCAACGGGTAAGCCGCTTCTATCAGGGCACTTGGCGTTGGTGTGCCGACTTGGCGGCCCGAAATCAGAACCGACGCCAGGCCAGCAACAATGACGCCGGCGATGATCGCGTATGTGGCGATGCCGCGCATCGAGATTGGTGCCTTTAATGTGGATGGTTCCGTAGCCATGCAACCTCTAAAACTAACTGTACTGTCCGTTCATCAAACCATGGCGTCCTGGGAAGCCCGGCAATGACCGAAAAGAAAACCTCTAATACACCGACCACGAACCCATTGTGGGGCGGCCGCTTTGCGTCTGGACCCGGCGCGTTGATGGAGCAAATGAACGCATCAATCGAATTCGACAAAGCCCTGTACACCCAGGACATCGAAGGATCGCGGGCGCACTGTACCATGCTAGGTAGTGTCGGAATCCTTTCAGACGACGACTGTAACGCGATCTTGAAAGGACTTGATACAATCCAGAACGAGATCGAATCGGGGGATTTCGTGTTTTCTCCGGCGCTGGAAGACATCCACATGCACATCGAATCCCGGCTGATTGAATTGGTTGGAGACCCAGGCGCCAGGCTCCATACAGCCCGGTCGCGCAACGACCAAGTGGCGACGGATTTTCGTCTGTGGGTGCGGGATGCCATTGATCGATTGGACCCATCATTGCGGGCGTTGCAATCGGCGTTGATCGACCAAGCGGAGGCCGAAGCGGCGACGGTGCTGCCGGGATTGACCCATCTGCAGCCCGCACAGCCCGTGACCTTTGGCCATCATATGTTGGCCTATGTGGAAATGCTTCGAAGGGATCGCGGGCGGTTTGCCGATTGCCGGGGGCGGCTGAACGAAAGCCCTCTGGGGGCTGCGGCCTTGGCGGGTACGTCGTTTCCTATCGATCCGGCGATGACGGCCAAGGCATTGGGCTTTGATGGACCCATGAATAATTCCATGGATGCGGTGTCGGCGCGGGATTTCGCCATCGAATTTTTGGCCGACGCGGCCATCGCCGCCACCCATTTGTCTCGGCTGGCAGAAGAACTGGTCATGTGGGCGAGCCCGCGGTTCGGCTTTGTCACCGTGGATGACACCTTTTCCACCGGGTCGTCGATCATGCCGCAAAAGCGCAACCCCGATGCGGCGGAACTGGTACGCGGAAAATCTGGGCGGATCATCGGTGCGCTGAATGGATTGCTGATTGTGCTGAAAGGTCTGCCCCTGGCCTATTCCAAAGACCTGCAAGAAGACAAAGAGCCGGTGTTCGCAGCGGCTGGGCAGCTGGATCTGTGTGTGGCCGCCATGACCGGAATGATCGGCGGTATGACCGTGAACACGCAAGCCATGCGGGCGGCCTGCGAAGACGGGTTTTTGACGGCCACCGATTTGGCCGATTGGCTGGTGCGCACCCTGAACATGCCGTTCCGCAATGCCCACGCGGTCACCGGCCAAGTGGTGAAGCTGGCGGAGACGCGCGGCTGCGGCCTCGCCGATTTGTCGCTGGCGGATTTGCAATCGGTTGAGGCTGGGATCACCGATGATGTGTTCCAGGTGCTGGGGATCGAACAGTCCGTGGCCTCGCGGTCGAGCCCCGGCGGCACGGCCCCCGACCAAGTACGGGCGGCGGCGGCAGCGGCGCGCAAAAGACTATGACCGGGGTTAGAACTTTGATCATCGCGGTGATGACAGTCGCTGTGCTGGTGTCCTCAGGGTGCGGGCGCAAAGGCGATCTGGAGCCGCCGCAAGCCGCGCTGATCGAGGCCCGATAGATGGATCATTTCGAATACCGCCATGGCGCCCTGTACGCCGAAGACGTGGCCGTTGCGGATATCGCGGCGGCGGTCGGCACGCCGTTCTATTGCTATTCCACCGCCACGTTGGAACGCCATTACCGGGCATTCGCGGGGGCCTTGGATGGCGTGCCGTACACCATCGCCTTTGCCGTGAAATCCAATTCCAATGTGGCGGTGTTGCGATCCCTCAGCGATTTGGGATCGGGGGCCGATGTGGTGTCGGAAGGGGAGCTGCGCCAAGCCCTGGCCGCCGGGATCGACCCTGCCAAAATCGTTTTTTCCGGCGTCGGCAAAACGGCGGCAGAAATGGCCTTCGCGCTGGACTCTAAGGTGGGCCAATTCAATGTGGAATCGCGGTCCGAATTGCTGGCGCTGGATAAGGTTGCCCAGGCCAAAGACATGCGCGCATCCATCGCCATTCGCATCAACCCAGATGTGGACGCGGGCACCCACGACAAAATCTCCACTGGCCGGGCCCACGACAAATTCGGCATTGCTTGGGGGGAAGCCCGCCATGTTTACCGCGAGGCCGCCGCAATGGACGGCATCGAAGTGGTTGGCATCGCCGTCCATATTGGTTCGCAAATCACCGGCCTGGGACCATTTGAGGCGGCGTTCACCGCGGTGGCCGGGGCGGTCGCCGACTTAGCCGCCGACGGCCACGACATCCGGCGGATCGATCTGGGTGGCGGCCTGGGCGTGCCCTATTCCGGGGAAGCCCCGCCCAGCCCCGATGACTATGGCGATCTGGCGAAACGCATCGTCGGTGGCCTGGGGTGTGAGCTGGTTATCGAGCCGGGGCGCGCCATCGCCGCCAACGCCGGCATTTTGGTGACCCAAGTGGTGCATCAGAAAACCGCCGACGGTCACCGCATCGTGGTGGTTGATGTGGGCATGAACGATTTCGCAAGGCCCGCCATGTACGATGCCTTGCATGACATTGTGCCGGTGATCGAGGCCGACGATGGGACCGCCGAGCCAGCAGATGTGGTTGGGCCGGTGTGTGAAACGTCGGATCGGTTCCGCCTGGATTATCCCCTGGGGCCGGTGAACACAGGCGATTTACTGGCGATCCGCAGCGCCGGTGCCTATGGTTCGGTGATGGCCTCGAACTATAATTCGCGGCTGTTGGTGCCCGAGGTCATGGTGAAGGGCGATGCCTTCGCAGTTGTCCGCCCGCGCCAAACCTATGATGATCTGCTGGCGCAGACCGTTTTGCCCCCGTGGTTGGGGGATTAGAGGAGCTAAGCACCAAGGTGACGTCTAAAAGCCGCACACTCGCCCGCAAACTTCGCCTGACGGTGGCGGCGATGGTGTGGGAGCGCGTGTGGCCCGCCTTGTGGCCACTCTCGGCGACGGCGGCATTGTTCGTGGTGCTGGCGGTGTTCGATGTGTTTGGCTTGCTGCCCGGCTGGCTCCATGTGCTGGTCCTAGTGGGGTTTGCGGCGGCTGTTGTCTGGGCTGTTCGCGCAGCCATAACAGAATTCAAATGGCCCGAGGCCGAGACCGCCCACCGGCGTCTAGAGCGCGGATCAGGGCTGGCCCACCGGCCCTTGGAAACCTTGGTCGACGACTTATCCGGGGCCCCGGATGCCACCACACAAACCATGTGGTCGACCCACAAATCCCGCGCTTGGGGCTTGATTTCGAAACTGCGGGTGACCGCCCCAAGCGACGGCCTGGCCCGGCGCGACCCCCAAGGCCTGCGCGCGGCCTTGGGGTTATTGCTGCTGATCGGATTTGTCTCGGCTGGCCCCACCTGGCAGAGCCGCTTGGCCGCAGCCTTTGCCCCCAATTTTTCGACCGGTACCGGGGATGGCACTGGCTTGGTGGCATGGATCACCACCCCTGATTACACCGGCGTGGCACCCATCTTTTTGACCCAACCGGCTGGGGGAGACACGGTCGCCAATGCCGGGGGCACCAATGCCGAAGCTATTGTGATCCGCGCCCCTGCGGGCAGCATATTCCATGCCCAGGTCCGGGGCGGCAAATCTCAGCCCGCCTTGGGCCAAGACGACACCCGCATGGCCTTCGAGATGATCGACACCAATAATTTCCAGATCGACCGGTTGCTGGAAACCGGTGGGGAATTTGCAGTGATCCAGGGGCGCAGAGAATTGGGCCGCTGGCATATCGAATTGGTGCCCGACACCTTGCCGCAAATCAATTTTGTCGAAGACATCGCCGTCAACGAACGCGGTGCCATGGGCATCCAATACCGCGCCACCGACGATTACGGTCTTGCCCGCACCTGGATGCGCATTCGCCGCACCGACACACCTGGTACCGCCGCCGAGCTTGTCTTGGAATTGCCCTTGGCGGGGGTGAGCCAAATTGCCGTGGACGGGGCCCGAGAATTCGACCTGACCCCCCACCCGTGGGCCGGGTTGCCCGTGATCATCGCCTTGTTCGCGGCAGACGGGGCCGAACAGATTGGCCAATCCACGGAAATCGAAATGATCCTGCCCCAACGGGAATTCCGCAATCCGGTGGCCCGCGCCGTCATCGAACAACGCAGGGATTTAGCAGCAGACCCGGAAACCCGTGACCGGGTGGAATTCGCCTTGGACGCCATCGCCGACGCCCGGGCGGAGGAAATTGAGGATTTCGGAATTTACTTGTCTTTGCGGTCTTCCATCAGCCGCTTGAAATTCGATGAGACCGAGGAAGCGGTGACCGAGGTCATCGACCAATTGTGGGATACCGCCCTGGCATTGGAAGATGGCCAATTGGGGTTGGCCGAACGCGATTTGCGCCAAGCCCAACAGGCTCTACAGGACGCTTTGGAGCGCGGTGCCGAGGACGCCGAGATCGAGCGCTTGATGGACGAACTGCAAGAGGCAATGAGCGAATATTTGGAAGCTCTGGCGGAGCAAGGGCAACAGAATGCTGAGGGTGAACCAGGGGCACCAAACCCCGATGGCCGCCAAATCGATCCCCAGACTCTGAACGAAATGCTGGCCGAGGCCCGCGAGCTAAGCCGATTGGGATCGCGCGAAGCCGCGCAGCAATTGTTGGCCGAACTTCAAGAATTGTTGGAAAACTTGCGGGCCGGAAACCCCCCTCAACAGGACGAGGGGGTCGCGGCTGAAACCATGCGGGAGCTTGGCGAATTGATGCAGGAGCAGCAGGAATTGTTGGACCGCACGTTCCAACAGGCCCAGCGCGGCGCCTTTGGCGACCCCGAACAAGCCCCGGCACCCGGCGAACAGGGGGAAGTCACCGAGGGCCTGGGCGAATTGATGGAAGGCCTGGAAGGCTTGATGGGAGAAGGCCAATTGCCTGGGGCGTTGGGAGAGGCTCAGCAATCCATGCGCGGGGCGGGCGAAGCCTTACAAAATGGCGATCTTGGGGCCGCGGCCGACCTTCAGGCCCAGGCTTTGGAT
>JABHVE010000138.1 GCA_018658465.1 Alphaproteobacteria bacterium | reverse complement strand
TGAGGAATTCTGTCCGAGGCAATGCGATAGGCGTTGAACGCCACGCGGGATCCCTGTTCAATCAACCGCCGGGTTTCATCCAGGCGCAGGCGGCTTTCCATCAACAGGGCCTTGGCGGTTTCCAGCGCGGCCTTGTCGGCGCCGCCTTTATAAAAATTATAGGTGATGGTGAACATCGCCGTGGTGTCGCTGGTGGGGGCTTCGACGCCACCCGCGTTTTCGTTGCGCGTGCCGGCAATGTCCAGGGTCAGCTTTGGCAAAAATGGTGCACCGGCGGCGCGCAAATCATGTTCCAACGCTGTAATGTTTTGGAGGGCGCTGCGCAAAGATGGATGGCTTTGCAGGGCGTCGGCGACCACGGTCTCGGCGTCCCCCGGCAGATCAGTTGCGGCAATGACCGGCTCGGACAAATCAGATGGCCAGTCGCCGATGACCTCTTTGAATCCGGCCTCGGCGTCCAGCAAGGCGCCAGCAAACTGCGTGTGGGCGGCTTCGGCCAGAGCCATGCGGCCAATGGCCTGATCCAGATCTGCCTGGGTCCCGGCCCCGGCCTCGACCTGGGTTTCCAAGTCCGCGACCACCTCGGCGTGGGCGGCAACATAGCGCTCTGCCAGCGCCAAGCCATCGCTTTGGCCCGGGCGCTGTTGGGGGATCCCGCGTTTTTGCTGTTGGACGAGCCGACAAATTCCATGGACAACGCCGCCGAGGCCGCCCTGAAAGACAAACTTGGGGAGGTGCTGGAAGGCAGAACCCTGATTTTGGTCACCCACCGCACTTCGTTGCTGTCACTGGTCGACCGATTGATGGTCATCGACAAGGGCAAGATCGTCGCCGATGGACCAACCCAGGCGGTGCTAGACGCCGTGGCCGATGGCCGGGTCAACGTGGCGGGGGACTGACATGGCCAGCACCAAGGCATTATCCCAAGAATTCGCCGCCGACATGAAGGCAGCCGTCAGCACCGGTCCGCGCAAATCGGCGACCTTGTTGCTGTACACCATCGCGCTGTTTTTCATCGTCGCGGTGGTGTGGGCCAGCCGCGCCACGGTGGACGAAGTCTCCATCAGCAACGGCACCGTGATCCCCACCCGCCAGGTCCAAGTGGTGCAAAACTTGGAAGGCGGAATTCTCGCCGAAATCTTGGTGGCCGAGGGCGATTTGGTGGAGGCCGGCCAAGTCCTGTTGCGCATTGATGACACCGGGTTTGCCTCGACCTTCGCGGAAAACGAGGCACGGTATTGGGGCCTGTTAGCGGCACTGGCGCGCCTGGAAGCCGAGGCCAACGGAACCGAAATGGTGGTGCCTGCGGAACTGGCTGATGCCCCGGATTTTGTCGCGGCAGAACGCGCATTGATGGCTGCACGAAAGTCAGAATTGGATGCCACGTTGGACGTGCTTCGCGTTCAGGCTGATCAACGAAGCCTTGAAATTATCGAATTGGAACAACGGATTGTAGGGCTTGGTGAAAGTTTAGCATTAGCCCAAGAAGAGCTCGATATCATGACCCCCATGGTCGCCCAAGGGGTGGCCTCGCGCGTCGATTTGATTCGCATCCAACGGTCGGTGGCCGATCTGGATCGTGAATTGGAGTCCGCCCGCCTGACCGTCCCGCAGGCCCAGGCGGCGTTGGAAGAAGCCATGCAGCGGCAAACCGAACGGATTGCGCAATTTCGTACCGCGGCGCAGGCAGCGATCAATGACGAGACCGTGCGCTTGCGGGTGTTGGAGCAATCGCTCAGGAGCACCCAAGACCGGGTTACCCGCACCGAAGTTCGGGCGCCGGTCAAAGGTACCGTACAGATCGTCACCATCAACACCGTCGGCGGGGTGATCCAGCCGGGCATGGATTTGGTAGAAATCGTGCCCTTCGAAGATCAGTTGCTCATCGAAGCCCGGGTGCGGCCGTCGGACATCGCCTTTCTATTCCCCGGCCAAGAGGCCAAGGTCAAATTAACCGCCTACGATTTCGGCACATACGGGGCCTTGGACGGACGGCTGGAAAGCATCAGCCCCGACACCATCGTCGATGAACGGGGCGACAGCTATTACCGCATTCGCGTGCGCACGGATCGCAGCTTTTTGGGCACCGAGGCCGAGCCCCTGGAAATCCTCCCCGGCATGGTCGCCCAGGTGGACATCATCACCGGCGAAAAGACCGTGCTGGATTACCTGCTGAAACCCCCCATCAAAGCCCGCGAAAACGCTCTCCGCGAACGCTAGTGCCCACGGGCACCCCGATGAGGACGGGGGCCTGAGCGAATCAGCGACTGGACCACAGTCCCCTAACACCGTCACCCCCGGACTTGATCCGGGGGTCCATCTATTTGCACTTTATCTACCGTTCAGATTCACGCGCCCTCAGAGGGCGCGATCTGCACTCACTCCACCGTTCAGATTCACGCCGTCCTGCGGACGACGATCTGCACTCATTTTTTACCGTTCAGATTCACGCGCCCTCAGAGGGCGCGATCTGCACTCACTCTGCCGGCGCAGCCCCGGGGATCAATGGACCGTCGGGGATCGGCGCAACCTTGGGCTTGGCAGCGGCTTTGCGGGTTTCCTTGCGCTTGCGGCGCTGGATCAGCGGCGGGCAGGTGTGATTGTCATAATAATCAACTTGGCAATCCAGGCATTGCAGGCACTCGTTCATGTTGATCTTGCCGGACGATTCGATGGCCCCCATGGGGCAATCGCTTTCGCAAATCCGGCATTGGGTGCCGCACTGGGGCCGGCGCTTTAGCCAGGTGAACATGTGGATGCGACCAAGGATGCCGAGGGTGCCGCCCAAGGGGCACAAGAACCGGCAAAACGCCCGCTCGACGAAAATGCCAACGAACAGCAGGAT
>JABHVE010000109.1 GCA_018658465.1 Alphaproteobacteria bacterium | reverse complement strand
GGAAGAATTGGTGAACGACACGTCGACGCCGAACGCTTCCAATTCGACGATGCGGTGGATTTCGAACTGGTCCAGGGGACCGTGTTCTGCGCCGTGTTCCTCTGCCATCAGTCTATCAACTTCCCAATTACTGCTCGGTCTCGTCTTGCAACGGATTGTCTTCTAACGATTTGGCGGTCCGATACGCGGTTAGTGTCCCGGACGCCAAGCCCAATATCACAAACACCATCAATAGCCATGGTGCTGTCCCAAGCCATTTGTCCAAAAACCATCCAATCAGGCCACCCACAAAAATTGCCGCCGCCAATTCGATTGCTACGCGAAAGGCCATGCTCATTTCACGAGAATTGATGCGGCCTGGACCCGGTGTCTCTGGGCCCAAAGCACCTTTGGCTCGGCGCAAGCTTTTGCCCAATTCCTGCAGGTCTGCGGGCTGGTTTTTGGGGTGGTTTGGGTCGGCGGGTTTTTGGTCTGCCATGTACGCCCGTTGGGGCTAAAAATCGCCGGAACAATAGGGTGGGCTCTCGGTCCTGTCAACCGAGGCAAAATGTCACATAACAGGTTGAAATTTAAAGGTTTTTTGGGGCGTTTTTGGGACGATCCGGCGGTGAGAAACCTAGCTTGCCTCGCGCATGCTTTCTGCCCGGTCCAAATCCACCGAAACCAGCTGGGAAACCCCCCGTTCTGACATGGTGACCCCGTACAGGCGGTCCATGCGGGCCATGGTGGTGGCATGGTGGGTGATTACCAGGAACCGGGTTTCGGCGAAATTGGCGATTTCGTCCACTAACGAGCAGAATCGCTCGACATTTGCGTCATCCAGGGGCGCATCCACTTCGTCCAACACACAAATTGGCGCGGGGTTGGTCATAAACACGGCAAATCGAAGGGCAATGGCGGTCAGTGCCTGTTCACCGCCCGACAGCAACGACAAGGTCTGCTGACGCTTGCCGGGCAGGGTAGCCATGATTTCCAGGCCGGCTTCCAATGGATCGTCGGATTCGACCATGGCCAGATGGGCTTCGCCGCCCTCGAACAACCGCACGAACAATTTCCGGAAATGCCCGTCCACCGTTTCGAACGCCGTGCGCATGCGTTGGCGGCCTTCGCGGTTAAGGCTGGAAATCCCCTGGCGCAGGCGATGAATGGCGCCTTCCAGGTCTTCACGCTCCGACGCCAACGCTGCCAGTTGTTCAGCCAATTCGTCGGCTTCGGCCTCGGCTCGCAAATTCACCGGGCCCATGGTGTCGCGTTCCCGTTTCAGCTTTTCTAACCGGGCTTCGATTTCGCCGGAATTTGGCACAGCTTCGTTTTCTTTCAGATCGGCCAAGGCTTCCAAGCCATCGGGGCGGCATTCCAGGCGCTCGGCGATTCGTTCCTGCAGATCTTGGCGGCGCACCCCTGCTTGGGTGCCCCGAGATTCAGCCCTGACCATGTCTTCCCGCGCCGTGGCTTGGGCTTGGTTGGCCTGTTTGGCCAGACGGTCTTGGGTCGCCAATTCGGTTTCGGCACGGGCCAAATTATCGGCCGCGGTAGTGCGCTCAAGCTCGGCCTGTTCGGTCCGTGACAACAACGACTGGCGCATTTCGGCGATTTCCACCGGGCGCGCTTCCAACGCCTTCAGCTCTGTTTGGGTTGACGCCAAGCGCCCGGACAATTCTTCCAAATGCCTAGTCGCTGACGCCGCTTGCTCGCTCCATGACGCCCGCTCCGGCCCGATTTCAGCCAAGCGTCGGGTACGAATATCGGCCTGGGCTGCCACCTGTTGGTGGGCCCCTTGGGCATCCCGGTGGGCATTGCGTAGCGCACTTAATTGCTCCCTGGCGTCTTGGACGTCTGCCCGCAAAGCATCGGCATCGGGGAGCTTGGCCAGGGCCGCCACCGCAACATCCCGCCGCTGGGCCACATCGGTGGCCTCCCGTTCCAGGCCCGCTAATGTCTCCACCAAGGCTGCGGCCCGTTCGGCGCGGGCAGCGGCGGCGCGGATGGCGTCGGTTTGGGCATCGCGGACCTCCGCCAAGGCGGTTGCTGCCTGGGTCGCCGCCCCACGGGATGTGTCGCGTTGTTCCATTGCCGCCCGGGAGTGGTCGGCGGCTGCCTGCAGGGCATTGCCCGCGTCTTCCATATCAACCGAAGCCTTGGTCGCGTCTTCCGCCAAACTTTCCAATCGATTGCGTTGTTCCAGGCGTACGGCGGCTGCGGTGGTGGCCCCTGCTGCGCTGGTGAATCCGTCCCACCGCCACAAGGCCCCAGACCGGGTCACCAACCGCTGTCCTTGGGCCAGGCTCGATCGCATCGCCTCGCCTTCGCCTTCATTCACCACGCCAATTTGCGACAGCCGTGCCTGCACTGGCTTTGGCGCGTCAACAAAATCCGACAGCGCTTGGCATCCGGCGGGAAGCGGGGGGCGGCCATCGAGCTCTATCGTGGTCCAATGGACCGGAGCGCTGGTGTCCGAAGATCCCGATAGATCATCGCCCAACGCCGCCCCCAAGGCGGTTTCATACCCAGGCTGAACCGACATGCCGTCGACGACGGCGGGCCAGTCATCCCCTGGTTTGTCACCAAAAACTTTGTTCAAGGCATCAGCTTCCGCTGTCACCCGATTGTGGTGGGATTGCACAGAATTAAAGGCTTCCCGTGCCGCAGCCTCGGTGGCTTGGGCGGCGGCCAGATCCTCTTCCGCGGTGCCTTGGGCGGCGGCCATGTCCTTCGCCTGGGATTGGGCGGCGACAAGTTCCGGCACCCCGCCGTCGGCGTCATCGGCGGCGGCACCCAGGGCGCTCATGTCGTTCTGTTCCGTCTTGGTGGCCCCCATGCGCCGTTCGATTTCGTCGGTGCGGCGGGCGGCTTGTTCGACTTCGGCGGCAAGGCTTGCACGGCCGGTTTCCGCTGATGTCAGGGCGTCGGACAGAGAGTCCATTGTGCCTTCGCCCTGGGACAGGGCCTGGGCGGCATCGGCCAGGGCGTTTTTGGACGCGTCTAACGCCGGGGCTTCGTTGGCTTTGGCGGCTTCCTGGTCGGCTTGTTCCTGGTTCAGCTCGGTGACTTTTGCTTGCGCCTGACTGGCGTGTTCTTTTTCCCGCGCCTGGTCCGCCATGATTTGACGGGTGCGGTCTTGCAGACCTGTGGCGGCAGCCTTGGCCCGCTCTTCGTCGCGGTCCAAATTTTCCCGCTCCATGACCAAGCGATGGAGGCGGGCGGCGGATTCAGCTTCCAATTGTCGCAAGGGCGGGACTTTTTCCTGGGCCTGCAATTGCGCCGACGAAGCCTGGGCCGATAGGCCGGCGGACTTGGCGACAGCATTGGTGGCATCGGCCAGGGCGGCTTCCGCGGCCTCGGCCTCGGCCAGAGCATCGGTCCACAGGCGTAAAAAAAGCCGCGCTTCGGCGGTGCGAATGTGGCGGGAAAGGTTGCTGTACCGGGACGCTTGGCGAGCTTGGCGTTTCAGGCCCCGGTGCTGGCCTTCCATGGATTCCACCACATCGGCCAAGCGTTCCAAATTGGTTTCTGCGGCCTTCAGGCGCAATTCGGCTTCGTGACGGCGGGAATGCAGCCCGGTAATGCCTGCGGCTTCTTCGATCAAGGCGCGCCGAGCGGCGGGTTTGGCCT
>JABHVE010000103.1 GCA_018658465.1 Alphaproteobacteria bacterium | reverse complement strand
CCCACTGCTGCCTCCCGTAGGAGTCTGGGCCGTGTCTCAGTCCCAGTGTGGCTGATCGTCCTCTCAGACCAGCTACGGATCGTCGCCTTGGTAGGCCTTTACCCTACCAACAAGCTAATCCGACGCGGGCTCATCCAACAGCGATAAATCTTTCCCCCGAAGGGCGTATACGGTATTAGCTCCGGTTTCCCGGGGTTATTCCGAACTGCTGGGTAAATTCCCACGCGATACTCACCCGTGCGCCACTTTCCACTGGACCGAAGTCCAGCTTCACGTTCGACTTGCATGTGTTAAGCCTGCCGCCAGCGTTCGTTCTGAGCCAGGATCAAACTCTCATGTTTGAAATCCTACGCCAGGTTCAGCCGAAGCCTCGCCCGACGCTTATCAATACGCCAGGTTCAGCCGAAGCTTCGCCCAACGCTTATCTTAAAGAGCCATTACAAACGTCGACGCGAATCCGTTTTTCTCTCTGGCAAATCGAAACTTGCCAGAATTCCAAACGAAATCTGTCAGGCGTAAGCAACGGCATATCAAAGACGTACCGCCGCCTACGCATCTCTTCCACGGTTCACGATGTTCAAGAGCACCTGCGCGCCCAAACCTGCTTAGGCCAAGGCCGAAACAAAAAACGGAGAGCGCAGAACACCGCGCACAGGACCAAACCGGCTCTGAGCGAGGCGTGGGAGGGGTTAGACAACACCGCCGCCTTAGTGTCAACACCATTGGTGCCGCCGCGACGAAATGAAGCGATTTATTTTGAATTTTGGCGATTTACCCCGTGTTTTGGCGACGATTGCCTTGAATTTTGGGCAAAGAAAAGCTGGGGGAATGCCCATGGCACACCCCCAGCAGTTCAAGGCGCGTTGTTACATTGCGTGGCGGTCGTTAATGAAGACCATGTCGCCACCCGGGGCGTTTGAATGGCAAGCGATGCAGCCAGCCTCCAAACCTTTGTAAACCCGGCCCGCGAGGGGTCCCGGAGGTCCGGCCAATATTTCACCGTCAGCGGTGTATTTCGCCCAGAACCAATCGTGATTGTCGTCGTCATACCCGGCCTCGCGGCGGAACATGACCGTCACGTCGTGTTGTTGCCCAGGATTATTCGCCACATCTTCAACGGTCGCGAATTCCAAGGTGTAGTTCTTTTTCACGATGACGGTTGCGGTGCGGCCGCCCACGGAAAGCATCGATTCCAGGGTCACCAAAATATCTCCGTGCGGGGGCCCCCCAACATAAGGAAAGGCGCGAATGGCATTCTCACCGACCAGCTTTTGATCCTCCATTGCCTCCCAAACCGCCAAGGCGAACTCGACGCTTTCGGCGTCTCCAAAAAGCGGGTCCTGGGCCTTTACGCCCGTTCCAAACACGGCAAATCCCGCCACCGCCACCGCGAATGCAGCGGCCCCAACTGTCAATCGTTTCATTATTCCGTCCCCAATTGATGAATTTATGGGGGGATAGTTGTGTCACCACGGCGCCGTCAGCAACTCACGAACGATCACCTTTCGGTTATTGGGAGCCGAGCGTATTGGAATTGCTGAAAATGTAATGTGAAACCCCATGCTGTCGCGCAACTTTCCTGACGTTGACGAAACGGTCGAAATTTGACATGTAAGGAATTGAAACTCTTAAGGATTCCCGTTGGGGGCGTACCTGTCTCCGGGATGGAATCCGACCACAGTAAGATTTTCTAAATGGCTGAAGTATCCCTGGACCGCCTTTCCATACTGGTCGTTGAAGACAATTCGTTTATCCGCGTGCTTTTGGGCAATGTGATCCGCAGCCTGGGTGTGGAGCAAGTCTTCCATTCCCCCAGCGCATCCGACGCCATCGACCAAATTCACAAGGTGAACAACGACCCGGCCTCTGCCGGGATTTCGGTGATCGACCTGATCGTTGTCGATGTGGTCATGCCGGAGGTGGACGGAAACATGCTGTTGCGGTGGATCCGATCGGCGGAGTCCCCCGACAGATTCTTACCCACCATCATGATTTCTGGGGCGGCTGGGTTCGAATCGGTGCGCAAAGCCCGGGATATGGGGGCGACGGAATTTTTGGCCAAGCCGTTTTCCGGATTGTCGGTGGCCGACAAATTGATGCGCACGGTGTTCTCCCCCCGGCAATTCGTTCTGGCTCCGCAATATTTTGGCCCGGATCGGCGACGGGCACCGTCCGGAGTGTTGCTGGAACGCCGCATTCGCGAAGAAGATGACATCCTGGTGGTGTACGAAGACAGCACCCCCCACGGCATTGACGAGGCTGATGTCATACATTTTCGTTTTCAGAATCGTTTGGCCGGCAAGGTTGGGGGATTCAGCCTGACCGGTATCCCCAAATTGAACCCCGAAATTATCGCCGCTGCGGATTCAAAAATCGAAGCGGTCGCCGGTGACTATTCCGACTGGGCGCTGAAATCTGTGCGAGGCCTGTCAAAATCGCTCACCGAGCTGTCCTCTGACGGTGGCCAGTCGGTAAAGCTGTTGGCCGAGCTAAACAACGTCGCCCACGAATTGCGCGGCCAGGGTGGAACCTTCGGCTATCCCTTGGTCACCGAATTTGCCCAGTCGCTGTTCCAAGCCACCACCGACAGCCGGGTAAAGGTCACCGACAACCACATGGAATTTTACAAAGCCCACATCGACGCCATTAATGTGGTGATGACCAACAAGGTCAAAGGCGACGGCGGCGAGGTCGGTCAAAGCCTTCTGAAAGGCCTGGAAGCGGCCCGCAAAAAGTATGCGGCCGCCTACGCCTGACATCTTTTATTTCGTCCCTTCGATGGGTCTGTGGCCGTTGGCACCGGCAATGGGTATGATCGCGCCGTCGAAACAATGACCAAGGGCGGATGATGGGGCGTTTAGCACGAACGGGTTTGATGGTTTTGGTGGCCGCTGCGGTCATTGCGGCCATTCTGGCATTTCAATTTCAACGCGAAATCGCCTATCGCTACCTGGCGCCTGAACTGGGCTATGACGATATGGGGATCATCCCCCGCCCGGTTTATCTGTTCCCGAAATGGTGGTCGGCCCATCCAGATTCTGACGATTTTGCCGACCTGCTGCCAGCCGGCCTGGGTCTTGTGGACACCCAAGCTGACGCCCCGGCCGATGTTTTCTATGTGCACCCCACCACGTATCTGGGGGATGATTGGAACGCCCACGCCGACGATGCCGCGGCCGGTGCCCTCGTCGATGGGCTGGTGCTGACCGCCCAGGCAAGCGCCTTCAACGGATGCTGCCGGGTGTTTGTTCCGCGGTACCGCCAAGCCCACCTGGCGACATTTGCGAAATCCAGCGCCAATGGACGCAAGGCCCTTGAATTGGCCTATATCGATGTCCTGCGTGCGTTTGAAGAATACCTAACGGAATGGAACGACGATCGCCCGTTCATTATTGCTGGGCACAGCCAAGGTGCCGCCTTGGCCTTGCGCATCCTTTCAGAAAAACTTGATGAGACACCAATGCTGCGGCAAAATTTTGTCGGTGCCTACATCTTTGGCGCCGGGGTTGCCGTGGATCGGTTTGAAAGCGATTGGGAAACCATTGCGCCTTGCGCAACTGCCACCGATTTTGGCTGCGTGGTGTCCTGGGAAACCCATGTTGAGGGGACGGATCCCTTGGCAAACCCCGGCATTACCGAAGAATTTTATCTACGCCACTGGGTCACCCTGGCAGACGAGCCGCGCAACTGTATCAACCCACTGACATGGTCTCGCGCACCCGGCCACGCGGACGCCTCGCTGAATTTGGGGGCGTTGCCCATCGAGGTCGATTTAAAACCCGGGTGGGGCCTGATTATTGGCGGAACCCCAGATATCGACCCTAATGATTTTGCTGAAATCCCCGCGCCGATCCCGGGATACACCGGGGCCGAATGCCGGGACGGATTCTTGTTTGTGGACGAACCCCAAGACGCCGCGTTCACCAATCTTATGTTGGGTGACGGCAACCTGCACGCCTATGACATCGGGCTGTTCTATATGAACATTCGCCAGAACGCCGTGGATCGGGTGGCGGCGTTTTTGGAGGCACAGGAAGCCCCATAAAGCATGATCAGTCGCCGCCCTTTTTAATGACGGCGATCGATGTCAGGGTTTTGTTCAAATTTTCTAGGATTTTGGTGAACTCCGTCGTGCTGGAGCACCCGCCAAGGCCAATGGCGACGACCAGTATCGCGGCCCATCCCACGACACCGTGGGAAGTCGCTGTTAATTTACCGGTTGGCCACCCGTTCTCCATTGACGACGATATTATCGCCATCGGCGATCAAAGTCCCCTGGTGGGTTGCCACAACAATGCGCCCCGATCCCGTCACTGTCAGCATTGGGTCGATGGCGATGCCACCGAAAT
>JABHVE010000136.1 GCA_018658465.1 Alphaproteobacteria bacterium | reverse complement strand
GTTGCTGGGTCAAAAATATCCGTTGGGCCAATATGAAACGTGTAGGTGGGAACAGCCACGGTTCCCTCATTGCCGATGGTGCGGCGCACCGAGTCGTAAACAGTTTCTGCACCGCCATCGATTCGCCCGAATGAGATTAAGCTGGAATGAATCACAACGCGCATCCCCTTGCGCACACCTAACGCGCTCAGATGTTCGTCGAAAGTTTCTGCGTTGCTGGTGGTGACAGCCAAGGCGCGGTTAAGGCTTGCGAAAAACGGATTGCACCCGTTCACCGTGGATGTTTTCCGACAGGGTGCCCGCGCCGATCCACCGGGCCAAGTCACCAAACACACCGTCATAGGCCCTCAGTGTGTGTTGAACGTCGTCATCCGTATGGGCCCATGACGAGGCGTGCCATCCTGCCGCCAATATGCCCGCCTTCATGGCTTCTTGTTGAAACAGGGTCTTTAGAATCATGCCATCGGCGTCGTCACCGCTGAAAACCAGAAAATGCCGTGCGCCATAACCAGATAAAGCGATGTGGTCCCCAAGATCGTGGTCAGCGACCAAATCTGCGGTGCCATCCATCAAGGATCGTCCCAAGGCGTCGACTTCCGCCAACACCGGCTGGGATTCCAGCACATCCAGCACAGCACCGGCGGCGGCAATCCCCAGCATGTCGCCGCCAAAGGTGAAGGAGAAAAAGATCTCTTCAAAAGTCTCCATCACCTCGGCTGTCCCGATTACCACTGAAATCGGTACGCCGTTGCCCAACGCCTTGCCAAAACACGCCATATCCGGGGCGACACCAAATTTTCCAAACGCTCCTTGGGCATGGATGCGAAATCCGGTCCAACATTCGTCAAAAATCAATACAGCCCCGTGCTGGGTCGCTAACTGGCGCACGGCTTCTAGGTAGCCCGGACCGGGTTCCACCAACCCCATGGGTTCCATGATGACTGCTGCCACATCGCCTTGATGGGCGGCCAACAATTCGCCAAGGGCTTCGATGTCATTATAAGGGAAGGGCTTCGTGAGTTCGGCCATCGCACTTGGCACACCGCCGTTGCGCGTTGTGGTGCCGATGAACCAGTCCTGCCAACCGTGATATCCACAGCACAAAATCGTCGACCGCCCGGTAAAGGCCCGGGCTGCCCTCACGGCACCAGATGTGGCGTCGGATCCGTTTTTGCCGAACCGGACCCTGTCGGCGTAGGGGAACCAATCCACCAGCCGTTCGGCCAGGGCAAGCTCGCCGACGGTGGGCAGGGAAAACGCGATCCCGTTATCAAGCTGCTTAGCAACTGCGTCATTTACTGTGGCATTGTTGTGTCCCAATAACAGGGGCCCCAGTGCCATGGGCCAGTCGATGAACTTGTTGCCATCGGCGTCCCACACATAGCCACCGTCGGCGCGGGTGGCGAACACCGGCGACACGCCCTTTGGGTACTGAGTCCATCCCTTTGAAAAAGTCTGTGTCTGCGCCGGCACAAGACCCATGGCCTTGTCCAACAGTTCCGCTGATTTTGGATAGGTCTGGTTGCTCACTGCCGCCACCGCTTGGGCTGGGCATCCGTGGATTGCCGGGACCCGATCCCGGCGCTGATGTCACGGCCGATCGCCAACCCCATGGCCCGTAAGATTCTTAGGTTCGGGCCCAGCCCTGATCCAAACCGGGCCGTGCCGGTGCGCGGGGATATGGGGACATCGACCAGTGTCGCCCGCGCCCCATAGATCAGGCTGACCAACGCTAGTTCTGTGCCGATTGATCCGGTACCGTCAAACCGCCCATGGCGATGATACAAGGCCATGGAATAGCTTTTAAGGCCGCAAAGAATATCAGGAATTCCGAAACGCCACTTGGTGTAGGCGCCAAAAACGCCTTCGGCGACGCGGGCGGGTTGGGGGCGAATTCCGATGACCATTTCGGTCTGGCCGGTCATCAAGGGTGTAATGAATTTTTCCAAAACGGCCGGGTCGTGTTGGCCATCGGCATCAAAGGTGACTGCCGCGTCAGCGCCAATTGCCGCCGCTCGCTCGAAGCCGCTTTGCAGGGCATTGTCATAGCCTTTGTTAAACGGGTGAGGCACCACATCCGCGCCTGCCTCGACGGCAAGGTGGCCGGTGTCATCGCTAGACGCATCGTCAACAACAATGACCTCGCCCAGGGATTTGGTTTGGGAAACAATCGCGGAAATGGTCAAAGCTTCGTTGAAGGCAGGAATGATGATGGCGGTTTTCACGCGACGTCAGGTGGCCGCACGCAGTCGCCCTCGTCGATATCCCGCACTGCGGCCCGACCGATGACCTCAGCAATCCGAAACGGCGGCAAAGCATCGGTGGGGCAGGGGCGCAAAACCGCCAAGTCATCGTTAGTTAGAACCTCGCCGGATTTGATCGGGCGGCTCGCGCGAACAGCCCGCCGTTGGACAATCACCGTGGAGCGCTCGTTATCCATGATTATCTTTTCCGTCGGCCCAAGTGCCAATTCCAGTTCGCGCGTGCGATCTACCATGTCACGCCACGTGACGGGATCCATGGAAAACTTGTGATCGGGGCCCTCGCGACTGGTATCGTCGGTAAAATGCTTTTCGATGACGCGCGCCCCCAATGTCACCGCCCCCAGCACCGTGGCATGGCCCGGCGTGTGATCCGACAATCCTAGAACTGTTCCGGGAAATTCCTCGGCAAAGGTTTTCAAAACGTTCAGGGCAATGAAGCCGAAATTTTCCAAATCAGCCGTGTAATTCGTATTGCACTGCATGACCGAAATTGCCTGGGTGTGCCGTTGGGCGATCGCCACGGCGCTACGCACTTCCTCCAAATCGGATGCTCCGGCAGCGATCAGAATTGGTTTGCCGTCGGCGGCCAGGCGTTCGATATTTTCATGCCAGGTGATGTCACCGGACCCGACTTTCCATGCGCACACATGGGGGGAAAGGGCGTCAATTAGATCCAGGTCATAGGGCGCGGTGAAATAATCAATGCCTGCATCGTCACAGGTTTTTTTCAGGGTTTGGGTCCACTCCATCGGCAGGGACGCTTCGGCATAAACCTCGCTGACGCTTTTTTTCCAGGCGGATTGATGGGACAGCTGTGACCCCATTTCTTTGAACCCGTAATCTGAAACAATTGTGGGGGCCAAAAAATTCTGAAATTTTGCCGCGTTCGCCCCAGCATTGGCAGACAGATGAATTAGATCTTTGGCCCGTCCAAGATCGCCGTCGTGGTTGGCGGAAATGTCGGCAATGAAATAGGTGGGATGATCCAGGCCCACGGTGTGGCGACCGATGGTGAATTCAGGGTTCATAGCAAGGCGATCTGTTCTTCACAGGTTGGCATGGGTCGGCCCAAAGCGGCCTCAACCTTTCTAACATCCATACGCAGATCCCGGGGGCGCGCGGCGCGCCCCAAAACAGCACTCGAAACACCGTCTGTGGCGGACTCCGTCCCCAGGTTGAAATGCTGGGCGACAAGATGTCCGAAGTCGCGCTTAGACATGCCGCCTCGGGACCCCACGTTGAAAACCCCGGAAATGTTTTTTGCCGCCATTTCGAAAACCGTCTTCGCTAATGTCGCCATATGCAGCGGTGAAAACAGGACGTCGGTGAACAAGGTAATTCTTCGACCTGTGGTCAACGACTCCACGACGAAATCGCTCAAACTTTTGCGACCGTTCGTGCGGGATGGCCCAAAAATATTGGTGCGCACCACCGTGGTTTTTGGGTGTCCATTCAAGGCCGCCAATTCCCCCGCCAATTTTGATCGTCCATAAGCGTTCACCGGGGCTTCATCACCTTCAACATTGGGGCCTGCGGTATCCCCATAGACTTGATCAGTGGAAACGCACACCAAATGCCCATGGCCGTTCATGGCCTTTGCCAAACTCGCCGTGGCCAGATGGTTCACTCGATCGGCCTGAATTGGATCGTCCTCGCAGCCATCCACATCCGTATAGGCGGCAGCGTGGATGACAAGATCGGGGCGAAGTTTGCCCACCGCCGCCAAGGTTTGATCGGGGTCGCAAAGGTCACAGTCAATATCGGTACCGCGGCGGGCCAAACCGAAGACTCGATTTTGATTTTTCCCGGCGGCTGTCAAGTAGGGCCCGAGCAATCCGGTGGCGCCGGTCACGACAACAATTGGTTCAGACATTTTCGTTCGGGCGGAACGAAGCCAGAGCTATGCTGCGCCCACATTTGGCTCGCGCCACAGAGCGTCCGGATTTAATCGGGTTAAAAGTTTGCCACGGCCAATGTCGGAATGTCCGTAGCGATTCAAGCCGTCTTCGACCAAACTGTATTGCTCGCTTGTCAGTTTAAAACGAGCGGTTCTAGGAGCGGCAAAAGCGAAAGCATCAATTGGGCGCTGCTTCTTGTCCGCAACCCACGAAGATATGTCGTAATCGACCGTAACTTCCGGGCATTCATCAAGCCGATTCTCGCCGAACAGATCAAACGTTCGCGCCCGGCAGTAATTTTCGATCTGGTTCAACATCGGCAATAGCTCACTTTTTTGCTCGCCAAACATTTCACGCGCCACGTCAAAGGCGTGGTCAGCGATTTCTTCCATGCAGTGGGCAAAAAACCGGGCGCGATAGGTGTTGATCAGGTTCGCCCCATACCGCCCTTCGACCAATCCCTGAAAATTTTCCTCCCTGGCGAAGAACGCGTTTAACTCTTCTGGCGAATCCCACAACTCATCGACAGTCTCGCGCTCAAAATCCTGCAACAACCCTTTTGCCCCATTCTCTGAAGGCGCCAGCGCATCCATCTTCGCGACAACGCCAATCAGCAGGTCCGTTACCATCAATCCGTTCTGGATCATAAAAAACAAAAGAGCCTTGAATCCCCTGTTGTTGATCAACGTGATCATCAGCGCAATCTTCCTGCATTCCACATAATCCGAGAACGACATGGTGTTGGTCTCGATGACGACCTCCTCGGTTTCGACCACCGTCTGTCCGTCATCGAATCTGGTAAAGTCCAGCGGAATAACTCGGAATTTGGTTACGAACCCCCATTTACTACGCTCTGCGGGAGTCGCCATCTCCGACCCGTTCACCAACAGCAACGAATAGGGCGTGACGAAATCGATGCCCATGTTCAAAAGAACTCTGAGGCTTTCGATGTGTGTTTCTTTCGTCTCGCCAGGAAGCCCGAGGATAATTTCCGTAAATACCGGCAAATTTGCTTCGCGGATACTTGGGGCAAGCTCCAGATAATCGCTAATTTTGATGTTGTCTCGTTTGATGTTTTTCAGCACTTCGGGTGTCAGAGACTGCACCGCCATCGACAACATGATGGCGCCGCTCAAGGTTTCGACGTTGCGAATGATTCGGTCCTTGGAGTTCTTGCCGGTCGACTGATTGATATCGGATGGATACCCGTACTTGCTTCGGACCCTGGCGAACTCCTCGCAAATTTCGCCATCGCGCTTGAGCATGCCGAAATTTAAGTCACTCATGAACAGCGATGTGACGTTTTTCGGAACGCGCTCGGCGATGTAATTGATTTCCGCCTTGACGCGATCAAGACTGAATTGTGTGACCTTATTGACCAGGTCCGTCCCGTCGGAACAAAACGTACATTTGAACGGGCACCCTCGATTGGTTTGCATGATCGGAGTCAGCTTTCCGTCAAAAAACGGGTCCAGCAAACCCGTCAGGTACGGAGACGGAATTTCATCCAGATCTTTTAGACGGATTGGCTCGGGGTCCGACAGCAGGCCGCCATCGCCGCCAAAATGCACACATCCCTTTATCGTTTGATCCAGCATCGCGCTGCGAACATCCGCCAGCTCGCCTACGGAAAAAACGAAATCCACAAAATTCTTGGTGGGGACCTCGCCATCAAGGTGCATGTAGCTGTCGATCAATCGGCGCTGGGACAGATAGACTTCTTGGTCGCCAACTCCATGGGGAAAATTGGGGCCGCCTTTGATGCGCAACGCTTCTGGTCGGCGTTTGTGCAGGCGCTCGAACATCGCCGTGCCCAGTCCATCGTTCCACGGATAGTTGCTCAAGGCCAAAAGGTCCGGCGGTTCGGCGTCGATGGCCTGTTCGAGGTCAGGTACATATTTGAAAAGCCGCACATCGACTCGGTCTTTGAACTGTGCTTTCAGATACGCGGCCACATAGCCGATGTTCAGCGGAATAAGCTCGGTGGCGATTCCAATCGTTTCGTGGGTCAAGTCGCCGAGAAAAATTGAAAGGTGTTTGGTCATCGATCCGAGTCCCTGTGTAAATATCGATATAGTGCGTGATTGGTCATCGGCGAATCCGCCACAGCTGGTGAACTTCGGACGACAGATGGCGCTTGTCTAGTTCTAGCTGCAGGGCGTCGATCACTGGGCCAAAGGCTCCAACCCAGTTCTCGGTCATACCCTTCGTGTCTGTGGATTTTTCCATCGACACTTGGACCATTCTGAACAGATCCACCATGTCAGTGCCAAACCACCATTCGGCGGTTTTTTCGAAGCCAAACTCGTCTCGCATCCAGTCCAGAGAGGCCTCGGTGAACAGATGCGTATGGCCGCCAGTCAGTTGGCGCTGCATAATTTTGGGAAACACCATTTCCAGAAAAACGCACGGGCTGAACAACGGGACCGACAAAAACAAATACGTTACCGCGGTGTTCTGTGAGACAGCTTGAAGAAATTCCCGGGGCCGCTGGAGGTGCTCCAGAACGCCGATCAATGAAACCACATCGGCGCGAGTTGAGCTGGCCAGAGGCGCAGTTTCGTCCAAGTCATGGCGCGTCATTTCCACATTAGAATTCACCGCCCTCGCGAGGTCAACCTGGGCCTGAGAAACTTCGAACCCGGCAGCGTGTTTCGCCCCTTGGTTCATAAGTGCCGAAATAAAGTATCCCGAACCGGCGCCAAAATCTGCGTAAGCCAGTTCGAGAGGGTTCTGGCCGTCTTTTTCGAGAGCACCGAGGAGAAACTCCGCCTTTGGGACGTAGATGTCCCGAACTCTGTCGTCATAGGCCACTTTGTCCGACGCCTCATAGTGTGTCGCGTACTGCTTTCCCGAATCGTCAGTATAGACTGCGGCGCAAAAGGCAGCCGAATCATCATGTGCGCCGTTCAAGTGCGAGCAGGTCGGGCACAAAATATAGCCAATACCTTGTTTGACGAAGTCCACGCCTTCGATGGGTTGGCCACAGCATTTGCAATCGGTTCTGAAATCTTGGGCCGTGTACACCTGCCCCAGCCGAAGTTGTTCGGCCAACATCTCGTCATTCTTGGTGAAGAAATCCTGTTTGATACTGAGCAACGGCCCGCTGGCCTTGCCGTAATTCTGGGTTGGAGGTTTGGTCACGGTGCACCTAGAGGCGTTTGAATTCCCAGTTCCGCCAACATTTCGCGTAAGCCGTGGGGCTGTAGCCAATCAGGGTTGTTATCGCTGCTATAGCTGAACCCTTCGTCCAAATTTTTTTCATCCGGGTGGTATTCCCGCTGCTCCCCATACAACAGGGGTGGGATGACATAGCGATCGGGTAATTCCAGCGCGTTCCGCGCTTCGTCTTCGGTGACCATCACTTCGTGCAGTTTTTCACCAGGACGAATGCCCACCACATGGGAGTCCAAATTTGGTGCCATTGTTTTGGCAACATCAACCATTTTCATGCTCGGAATTTTGGGCACGAAAATTTCACCGCCTTGCATGATGGGAAAACACGACAGCACAAAATCGATTCCCTGAGTCAGGGTAATCCAAAACCTGGACATCCGTTCGTCGGTAATGGGCAAACTGGTCGCGCCTTCGTCAATCAACTTGGCGAAGAATGGGACCACGCTTCCACGAGACGCCACCACGTTGCCATAGCGCACCAAGGAAAACATTGGCCGGTTGGAAGCTCCGACGATCCATTTGGCTGCAACAAAGATTTTTTCTGCTGCCAATTTGCTGGCACCGTACAAATTGATTGGGCTGGCTGCTTTGTCCGTAGACAGAGCGATGACCCGCTCAACGTTGGCACGCATGGCCGCCTTTACGACGTTTTCAGCCCCATGAACGTTTGTACGAATGCATTCGAATGGATTGTATTCAGCGGTGGAAACATGTTTGAGCGCTGCCGCGTGCACAACGAAATCAACATCGCGAAAAGCCATTTCAAGGCGACTCAGGTCGCGCACGTCGCCGATGAAAAATCGCAAAACCTCTTTGTGCGGCAGGAACGCGGGGTCGTGCTCCATGTCATACTGCTTGGCTTCGTCCCTGGAAAAGATGATCAGTTTTTTCACCTTGTGGCGCTCCAGAACCGTATGCGCAAATTGTTGGCCGAAAAATCCAGTGCCGCCGGTGATCAGAATAGTTTTGCCGTTGAAATCTGGGGTCATGCCGATCCGTCCAATTACTGGGTGGAAAAACGCCTAACAATCTTTAACCCAACTTCCCCGCTTTTTTCTGGGTGAAATTGGCAACCAAAATGAGTTCCAGACTGAATGGCCGCCACAATGGGCGCACCGTCATAGAAATAGTCTGCCAAGCGAGCCGATTGCGACACGGGGTGCGCGGCGAAGGAGTGCACAAAGTACACCGCCTCGCCTGGCCGGGTATCTGCTAAAATCGTTTGGGACCATTCCGCAGTTCCGGGCCGTTCGAGGCCTGCCCAACCGATGAACGGGATTTTGTGAGGCGCGCCCGCGCTATCGGTTGTTGGGATCGCAGAAACCCGGCCCTTGATAAGCCCCAACCCAGCGTGTTCGCCGAATTCTTCGCTGATATCCAACATCATTTGCATGCCGACGCAAATGCCAAGAAAGGGTCGGCCCTTGGCCGTAAATTCCAAGATGGAGTCGATCAGATTGCGGTCGCGCAATTCCCCGACACAGCCGCCAAAGGCGCCAACCCCCGGAACCACAAGCCGGTCCGCGCGGGCGATGATGGATGGATCACTGGTCACCGTCACAGTGGCGTCGCAATGCTCGAACGCCCGTTGGACGCTGAGTAAATTTCCAATTCCGTAATCGACGACTGTGACGGCCCCGGTCACGATGATCGCATGTGAATGTCGGATTGTGCGGCAGCATCCCGCATCGCATCCATCGAAATCCGGTCATAGTGCAGGGCGTCTGCCACTGCCACCGCGTCGGCCTTTCCCGACTTCACAACATCCACCAAGTGTTGGGTTGTTCCCATCCCGCCGCTGATAATCACCGGGATTGAAACGGCCTGGGAAACCGCGCGACACAAATCCACATCAAAGCCTCGCCGCGTGCCTTCTTGATCCACCGAGGTCAGAAGGATCTCTCCAGCCCCCAGGTCTTCGCATTGGCGGGCCCATTCAACCGCATCCAGGCCGGTGTGTTCGCGGCCATTGTCGCGCAGGGCTTCCCACGTGCCATCGCCTCGACGCTTGCCTTCGATCCCTAAGACCATGCACTGGGATCCGAACCGTCTCGACACATCACGGACCAAATCGGGGTTCTTTGTGGCGGCGGTGTTGATGGCAACTTTATCGGCGCCATCTTTCAGCAGGCCTTCCACATCCCCCAGTGATCGCACTCCGCCGCCAACGGTCAGCGGTATGAAAACATTTTCCGCCGTGTACCGGACCAGATCGCCGATGGTGTTGCGCTCATACAGACTGGCCACGATGTCGATGTACAACAATTCATCTGCGCCAGCGGCGTAATATCTTTGGGCGTGCTCCCGTGGATCACCGACAACTCTCAACCCCTCTAGATGAATACCCTTGATGAGATTGGGAGCCTTGATGTCCAAGCGCGCAATCAGGCGGACGCTGGGCTTTCGGATCGTCAGTTACTCCACCTCGTGCCGCAGCGCCCATTCGCCATCCAGTCGCTGCCAGATATGGGGAGATCGGAATCGATCGGCCAAGTGAAGAAAATAGTCCAAATCCATGTCAGGTTGCTCGAAGCATTTTCGGGCAGGCAAATCCGGATGAATGCTCAAATACGCCAATAACTCATCCATGAATCGTGTGGGGAATTCTCCGTCGAAGCGCTTGACCAATGCCACCGCTTCTTCCCGTGTGATGTCGCCCGATCGTGTCTCTTGGGCGGCGTCATATGTGGCCCTGCCAATTCCGAATTTGGTGATGGTCGTGAAATAGAACAAGTCATCCATCTTGTCGTCGATGCTGTTGTATTTGGAATAGGTTCCCTGGGTACGCTCAGGAGCGGCCTGGAAATCGCTGTTTTCAACCGCGTAGTAATAGGCGCCCTGAGGGTGCCAATTTTCGTAGTACCCCATGTAGTGAACCTCTAGGGAAAGGTCTTCGATGCGGGAAGGGTTGACCGGCATATACGGGGCAAAATCGGCCTTTTCCAATCCGAAATTCTCCTCCAAATCCAGCAGGGAATTCCCAGCCAGATAAATGTTTGCTGGATCATCCGCTGTAAAGTATCGCCAATCCCGTTTGGCGCTGTCGTTATCGCCTTTCGGATTTCCGTATTCAGCTTCATTTTCACCGTAAAATACCAACGGAATCCCCAATTCCACGGCATGCCGGACCGGGTAATTTTTTTGCCCCAAAATGAATGGCTGGAATGGGTGAAACAAGTTTTCGGTCGCAAGGCGCGTCAACAGCCGGTGAATGCGCCCATTTGCTGTGAACAGATAATTGTCAAACCCCGCATGGATCCAGCTTTGAAAATTCCGCCAACCCCAGTCGGTGTAAATGTGCGGAGCAAACGTGACGGTCAAAGGATGCATCCCATATTTGTACTTTAGCAAATGGGAGGCGTAGAAGCCGTCCTTGCCGCCAGAACCCGCGACGATGCAGTCATAGGATCCGTCGGTTTTGCGGAACCGGTCACACAATTCGCGTAATTCTTGTTCGCGGTGTTGCCAATCAATTCCTTTCTTCATCTTGGCGACACGGCAAGCGTCACAGATGCCGTCCTCATCAAAATGTATTGTCTGTTTTTTGCTGTCCTTGGTATGGGAAAACTCCACCGCCGAGCTAGGGCGCTGATTGGAAATCACACAAGATTTGCAAAAGCTTACCGAATTCGGGAGCCCATAAAGCGCCCCCGGGTCATTGGTCGACGGCTGGTACAAAGATTCGTCGATCTCTACATGTCTTGGGTAGGGTTTCATGCTGAACTTGGTCCTTCGGATGGCAAGCTTGTTCGGCGATCCAAAATGGACGCGGCAATCTGCAAATCTAGCTCACTGTCAATGTCGATCGATCGATCGGCGGGCATTGGGTACCCCACGGTTTCCGGCGTCTCGAAATGCCCAGACTTTCGCAGCCAGTCGCACTGGGCCACATAAACGGCGCCGTTTGCCGAGAAAACTTCGGGTAAATCCTGACGGCGCATGGTTGGGGGCGGCTCCAAAATGGACTCCAGACGATCACCTTTCGCCATCCGATACATTTTATACGGGCTTCTTTCCGCCAAGGTTATCGACATGCAGGACGGGGCCTTTGCGTCCAGGCATTTTGTGATCGCGCCATCAATATCGTGGGCTGTACGCAGGGGTGACGTGGGTTGCAACAGGACCACATAGTCATAGTGATCCTTTAGGGTATCCAAGATATTCAAGACAACCTCAGGCAGGTTGGCGTGATCGCTGGCTAAATTCTCAGGACGGGAAAATGGGACTTCGCAGCCCCAGTCTGCGGCGATCTTGTTGAAGTCGGAATTCTCTGACGAAAACACCAGACGGTCGATCAGCTTTGAATTTTGCCCGGATTCGATGGCCCAAGCGATCAGGGGTTTATCCAAAAGCGGCGCAATGTTTTTCCCCGGCAATCCTTTGGATCCACCGCGCGCCGGTATCACCCCCAACACGGTCTTGCCGCTGATCAACGAAACACCGTTGAAAAGTCACCCTTTGCCCGCGCCAAATCGTCCTTTTGGCCGATATCGATCCAATATTCGCGAATGGGAAACACGGAAATTTCTTTTTTGTTTGCCAGAATCGCGTCGATTAGCTGGGGAATGTCACAGCGCTCAGCTTTTGGGATCAGGAAAATAGCCTCAGGGTCAAAAACATAAATTCCGGCGTTGACCAAGACCGGAAACACCGGCTTTTCGCGGATCCCTGTAAGGCGATGGCCCTCTACTTCGACCACCCCATACGGGACAGCCAAATCGTATTCCCGCACGCCCACTGTGGCGAACGCGCCATGCTCGGCGTGATAATTCAGCAGGTGATCGAAATCGACTTTGGTCAGAATATCGCCATTCATGACGACCACCGGGTCAGTTTGGGTTTCGGGCAAAAGACCCAGCGCGCCGGCGGTCCCAAGCGGTTGATCTTCCCGCAAATACTCGATGGTGACCCCCCAACGGCTGCCATCGCCAAAGTGCGCCTCCACCATTTCGCGCTTGTAATTCACTGACAGAAAAAAATGCCGGAAACCGCTGTCCACAAAACTTTCCAATGTGGATTCAAGAATTGGTTTGTTGCCAACCTCTAACAACGGTTTTGGCCGATCGTCGGTTAACGGCTGTAGCCGTTCGCCAAGGCCACCCGCCATCAACACCACCACGTTGTCCCGAGTCTGGTCTTGTTGCAGGTTGGCTAAAGTCTCGATCCCGACCACGCGGCGCTGGTCATCAACCACCGGCATTTGCCGAAACCCTTCCTCGCTCATGCGTGCCAGGATGGTCGCCGTTCTATCTTTGTGGCTGGCCGTGGCGGGGGTCTTGTTCATGACTTGCACCACTGGGTTATCAACCCCGATACCGCTCAAAAATCCGCGACGAACATCCCCATCGGTAACCGTGCCCACCAAATGTCCGTCGGAATCGACGACCAGGGCAATTTTTGGGGCACCCCGTTCAATGGCAGTGATCGCATCACGCACCCCCGCGCTTTCCTGGATGCAAATGTCTTTCAGTGCGTTCGAAAGGGTTGGGTTTTTTGGCACGGGCTCAGGCTTGCTCGATCACTGGGGCTGACTTTGGTGGCGCCAAATTGGTTGTGCTGTCGAACGTTTCCATCAGCCCAGCATAGGCAACGTCCACCATTTCGCTGTCGAACCCAGACGGGTCGCGTTCAAAATCTTTGGCCAGATTGCTTGAAACCTGGACGATCGCTTTCAAAAATCTGGCTCCGTCGATGCGGGCGCGCTCAGCGTCGAAATCACCAAGCAACGCGTCTTTCAAGTATCCGCTTAATTGGGATTCACTTGTCACCGTTCGCACGTGGGGAAGAAAGCTGTAGCCGCAGTGCTGGCCAAACGTAATAACCGGTTTTCCAATGACGGCTGCCTCGAATCCCACCGACCCGGTAATCATGACCACTGCCGAGGCTTTGCGGACAATTTCCATTCCCAGTTCCGTAACATTCACCATTACGACGTTCTTGAATTCGGAAATTTGTTTGTAAAAGTCGGCCGGTCGTCTACCAATCGCCACAGAATGCTCTTTGACCACCAGCATCACTCCTGCCG
>JABHVE010000134.1 GCA_018658465.1 Alphaproteobacteria bacterium | reverse complement strand
CTTTTGGCCAATAAATTAGCCCCTCAAAAGGCGGCGGAGTAGGGCAATGCCGACACTCACAATCGATGGCATCGAAGTCACGGTGGAGCCCGGCACCACGGTCATGCAGGCGTGTGAGCAAATCGGCATCGAGATTCCCCGGTTTTGCTATCACGACCGCCTAGAGGTCGCGGGCAATTGCCGCATGTGCTTGGTTGAAATGGAACGCTCGCCGAAGCCCATTGCGTCGTGCGCCATGCCCGCGGCCGACGGCCAAGTCATCACTACGAACAGCCCCCAGGTCAAAAAAGACCGCCACGGGGTGATGGAATTCTTGCTGATTAACCACCCCCTGGATTGCCCAATTTGCGACCAGGGTGGCGAATGTGATTTGCAAGACCAAGCCATGGCTTACGGTGATGACCGCAGCCGTTATTCCGAACACAAACGGGCAGTCACCGACAAAAATTTGGGGCCGCTGATCAGCACCCACATGACCCGGTGCATCCACTGCACCCGGTGCGTGCGCTTCATCACTGACGTGGCCGGGGTCGCCGAATTGGGGGCAATGGGCCGGGGCGAGCACACGGAAATCGGCACATTTGTGGAACAGGCTTTGACGTCCGAATTGTCCGGCAACATCATCGACGTGTGCCCGGTGGGGGCGCTGAATTCCAAGCCTTATGCCTATTCCGCCCGATCGTGGGAATTGGAGCACACGGAATCCGTCGACGTGCACGACGCGGTTGGATCAAACATCCGCGTGGATGCCAGAGGCAATGAAGTTAAGCGTGTTCTTCCGCGCTTACACGAAGACATCAATGAAGAATGGATTTCCGACAAAACCCGGTTCGCCAATGATGGTCTGCGCTTGGGCCGTTTGGACACCCCATATGTGCGCGGCAAAGACGGCAAGCTGGCACCGGCCAATTGGGACGATGCCTTGGATGTTGTGGCGGATCGTTTGAAGGCCGCCGGTGGCGACAAGATCGCCGCCATCGCCGGGGACATGGCGTGCGCAGAATCCATGATGGTCTTGAAAGATTTGTTCGATGGCCTGGGTTCCCCCAACATCGATTGCCGCCAAGACGGCGCGGCCTTGGGCGACGGGGCGCGGGCCGGATATTTGTTCAACACCACGATTGCCGGGATCGAAGAGGCCGAAGTTTGCTTGCTGGTGGGCACCAACCCCCGGTGGGAAGCGCCGCTGATCAATGCCCGTCTGCGCAAGCGGTATTTGCAGGGCGGCTTCAAGGTGTATTCGGTCGGGCCTGAATTGGATTTGACCTTCCCGGTGGAAAACTTGGGTGCGGGTCCTGAAACTTTGGCGGCCATGGCCGACCACAAGGCAGCCAAAGAATTGGCCAAGGCTTCCAAAGGCATGATCATCGTCGGCCAGGGTGCCCTGGCCCGCAGCGATGGCGCAGCGGTGTTGGCGGCGGCCCGCACAATTGCCGAAGACTGGGGCTGGGTGTCCGACGATTGGAACGGCTTTAACGTTTTGCATACAGCGGCGGCGCGGGTGGCCGGTCTGGATCTGGGATTGACCCCGGGCAAAGGCGGGCGCGACGTGGCCGGGATTAAGGCGGGCGCGGCATCGGGCGACATCGAAGTGGTCTATCTGTTGGGGGCCGACGAAATTGACCGGGGCGATCTGGGCGACGCCTTTGTGATCTATCAAGGCCACCACGGGGATGCCGGGGCCCAAGGGGCAGATGTGATTTTGCCGGGTGCGGCCTACACCGAAAAAGACGCGACCTGGGTGAACACCGAAGGCCGCGTTCAGCTGGGCCGCCGGGCGGTGTTCCCGTCAGGGGAAGCCCGGGAAGATTGGGCCATCGTCCGGGCGTTGTCCGGGGTGATGGGTACGCCGTTGCCATACGACAATTTGGATGCCTTGCGGGCGCGCATGGAAAAAGCAGCGCCGCATTTTGCTGATGTGGATGCAGTCCCCAATGCCAAATGGGGTGCCTTCGGCAAGGCCGGCAAGATGGACAAAGCTGCGTTCCAAAGCCCCATCGATGATTTCTATATGACCGATGCCATCTGCCGGGCATCTGAAACCATGGCCAAGTGCAGCCTGGAAATTTTGGGCTCGGGCGAACAAGCGACGGGCACCGATGGCTGATCTTTGGGCTAATTATATCGTGCCCGGCCTGTGGATTTTGCTCCAGGTCTTGGTGGTGGTCGTGCCGTTGCTGATTGCCGTGGCCTATTTCACATGGTTCGAACGCAAGGTCATGGCGGCAATGCACCTGCGCATGGGGCCCAATGTTGTCGGCCCGTGGGGGTTGCTGCAACCCTTCGCCGACGCTGTGAAAATGTTCGTCAAAGAAACCATTCTGCCGACTTCGGCCAACAAGATCGTTTTTCTGATTGCGCCGGTATTGACCTTTGTTCTGGCACTGGTGGCCTGGGCGGTGATCCCGTTCGGCGAAGGGTTGGTGGTGTCCGATATTAATGTCGGCATTCTGTATCTGTTCGCCATTTCGTCGTTGGGTGTCTACGGCATCATCATGGCGGGGTGGGCGTCGAATTCGCGCTACGCGTTTTTGGGGGCCCTGCGATCGGCCGCGCAAATGGTGTCCTACGAAGTGTCCATCGGCTTTGTCATGATCACAGTGTTGATGGTGGTGGGGTCGCTGAATTTGTCCGACATCGTCATGGCTCAGCAAAAGGTTTGGTTCGTGATCCCGTTGCTGCCCATGGCCGTGGTGTTTTTCATCTCGGCGTTGGCGGAAACCAACCGGGTGCCCTTTGATTTGCCCGAGGCCGAGTCCGAATTGGTGGCGGGTTATCAGGTGGAATATTCGGCCATGACGTTCGGGCTGTTGTTCATGGGCGAGAACGCCAACTTGATCCTAATGAGCGGGCTTACCGTCATTCTGTTTTTGGGGGGCTGGTTGCCGCCCCTTGATATCGCGCCGTTCACTTGGATCCCTGGGCCCATTTGGTTCCTGTCCAAGATTGTCGTGATGTTATTTGTGTTCATATGGATCAGGGCGACCTTCCCGCGCTATCGGTATGACCAACTGATGCGCCTGGGTTGGAAGGTGTTTTTGCCCTTGTCCATGTTCTGGGTGGTTCTTACGGGCGGCGTGCTAATCGCGTTCGACCTGGTTCCTTAAGGGGGAAGAATCATGAGCGTCATCACCAGAGCGATCCGAACCGTATTCTTGCTGGAACTTCTTCGCGGCATGTCCATGACGTTCCGCTATCTGTTCCGCAAACGCCAAACCATCAATTACCCGTTTGAAAAAGGTCCCCTTAGCCCGAGATTCCGTGGCGAACACGCCCTGCGCCGATACCCCAATGGCGAAGAACGCTGCATCGCTTGCAAGCTGTGCGAAGCGGTGTGCCCGGCCCAGGCAATCGTTATCGAATCTGAACCGCGCGAAGACGGCAGCCGCCGCACCACCCGTTATGACATCGACATGACCAAATGCATTTATTGCGGTTTGTGCGAAGAAGCCTGCCCGGTGGATGCAATCGTCGAGGGGCCGAATTTCGAGTTCGCGACGGAAACCCGAGAAGAGCTGTATTACAACAAAGACAAGCTGCTCGCGAACGGCGACAGATGGGAGGCGGAAATCGCCGCCAACCTGAAAGCGGACGCAAAGTACCGATGATTATTCAGACCATAGCCTTTTACGTATTTGCGGCGTTCGTCGTGGGCTCGGCCTTTATGGTGATTTCTGCCCGCAATCCGGTGCATTCGGTGTTGTTCCTGATCTTGGCGTTTTTCAATTCCGCCGGGCTGTTCGTATTGCTGGGGGCTGAATTCTTGGCGATGATTTTGGTCATCGTTTACGTGGGCGCAGTGGCGGTGTTGTTCCTATTCGTGGTGATGATGTTGGACATCAATTTTGTCCGCCTGCGCGAAGGATTTTTGCAGTACTTGCCCATCGGCGCGTCCGTTGGCTTGCTGCTGTTGGTGGAAATGATTTTGGTGGTGGGCGTGCTGGCGACCAGCCCAGATACGGTTGCTGTGGCCGCCGCACCGACGCCGGATATCACCGTGGTCTCGAACACCGAGGCTTTGGGGGCGCTGCTGTACACCAAATACGTCTACCTGTTCCAGTCGGCGGGCTTGATCCTGTTGGTGGCGATGATCGGCGCCATTGTTTTGGCCCACCGGGTCCGCCCCGGTGTGCGCAAGCAATCCATATCTGCCCAAGTTTCCAGAACCCGCGCCGAAGGGGTGGAGCTCAAAAAAGTAAAGACGGGGGACGGCATCTGATGGAAATCGCACTTGGCCATTATCTGACAGTTGCCGCGATCCTGTTCACCTTGGGAATCTTCGGCATCTTTTTGAACCGTAAAAACGTCATCATCATTTTGATGTCGGTGGAATTGATGCTGCTGGCGGTGAATATAAATTTGGTAGCGTTCTCCGCTTACCTGGGCGATTTGGTGGGCCAAGTGTTCGCCATGTTCGTGTTGACCGTGGCGGCGGCAGAGGCGGCAATCGGCCTGGCCATCCTGGTGACCTATTTCCGAAATCGCGGCACGGTCGCCGTGGAAGAAATTAACCGGATGAAAGGCTAGGCGGGGCCAGTGTTGTACATCACCGCAGTTTTCGCGCCCCTGGTGGGGGCAGCCTTGGCGGGCCTGTTCGGCCGGGCGTT
>JABHVE010000082.1 GCA_018658465.1 Alphaproteobacteria bacterium | reverse complement strand
GGCAAGACCGGCACCAAAGAAGCGCTGAAACTCGCCTTGGCCACCTCAGGGGCCACCCATGCGTCGGAGTCCAGTTACAACAATCATTGGGGCGTGCCTTTAAGCTTGGCGCGAATGCCCGCCGCATCGGAATACGGCGTATTCGAAGTGGGCATGAACCATCCCGGCGAGATCGCACCCCTGGCGCAGATGATCGGGCCCCATGTGGCAATCGTCACCACGGTCGAAGCCGCGCACCTGGAATTTTTTGCAGATACCGCAGCAATCGCCGACTCCAAGGCGGAGGTTTTCGAGGGCCTTGAGCCCGGCGGCTTTGCAATTCTTAATCGCGACAACGAACATTTCGATCGTTTGGCTGCCGCCGCACGTGGCCACGGGGCTGAGGTCATCGGGTTTGGGGCGGACGAGGCGGCCGATGCTCGGGTTGTCGCCCACCACGCCACCGAAGGCGGCACGCACGTTTCGGCCATTATCCGCGGCCGCGCCATTGAATACACCGTGGGCGCTCCCGGTGTTCATTGGGTGCGCAACAGTTTGGCGGTTCTGGCAGCGGTGGACGCCATCGGCGCAAATTTGGAATTGGCAGCCCTTGCTCTGGCCCATGTGGAACCGGGCCCCGGGCGCGGCACAAAAATCACCGTGAACACGGCGGCCGGGCAGTTCGATGTTTTTGACGACAGCTACAACGCCAACCCGGCGTCGGTGCGCGCCGCCCTGGAAGTCCTTGGGGGACATGTCGGCGGTCGCCGCATCATGGCCCTGGGCGATATGGGGGAACTGGGACCGCAAACCGAGTCCCTCCATGCTGGTCTCGCCGACGCCATCTCCGCCGCCCATGTGGACCTGGTGTTCACCGTTGGCACCCACACCCGGGCATTGGACGCAGCGTTGCCCGCCACTCTGCGCGGCGGACATTTTGAAACCTCAGACCAAGCGGCACAAATCATAAGCGAGACTGCGCGCGCCGGTGACGGCTTTCTCGTAAAGGGATCCAACGCAATGAATATGGGTGCGGTGGTCCGCGCCTTGGTGGCCACAGATGTTTCAGGGAGGGGCCGCTAATGCTGTTGCATCTGCTGTTCCCCCTGGCGGACAGCTTCCCGCCGTTCAATGTCATTCAATATTTGACGTTCCGCACCGGCGGCGCGGTGCTGACAGCGTTGGTCGTGAGCTTCTTCATGGGGCCAATGATTATCCGATGGCTCAAATCCAAACAGGTGAACGGCCAGCCAATCCGCGATGACGGACCCGCCGGGCATTTGCTCACCAAACAAGGCACGCCCACCATGGGGGGTGTGTTGTTGCTGCTGTCCTTGGGGACAGGCACTCTGCTGTGGGCCGATCTTACCAACCGATACGTTTGGGCCACCCTGTTGGTGACCTTTGGCTTCGGCCTGATCGGATTTGCCGACGATTATTTGAAAGTCACCCGCGCCAGCCACCAAGGCCTGCCAGGGTTGATCAAATTGGTGGCAGAAATCGTCGTGGCTGCCGTTGCTGCGATTTGGATTGTTGGGATCAGTCCCGACGAACTAAGCACCGGATTTGCTGTGCCTTTCGTCAAAGATTATCTGATCCCGTTGGGAATTTTCTTCGTTCCCGTCGCGGTGTTTGTCATGGTCGGCGCCTCCAATTCGGT
This sequence comes from Alphaproteobacteria bacterium, assembly GCA_018658465.1. Classification (GTDB taxonomy): domain Bacteria; phylum Pseudomonadota; class Alphaproteobacteria; order UBA2966; family CAIVPW01; genus JABHVE01. Next base: position 17,245 of record JABHVE010000082.1, on the reverse strand, counting down.
GAATCTCACCGACGGCTTGGATGGCCTGGCGATTGTGCCGGTAATGATCGCCGCGTCGTCATTCGCACTGATCGCTTATCTGGCTGGCAACACTTTGTTTTCCGGCTATCTGCAAATTAATTTCGTTCCGGGATCGGGCGAGCTCGCGGTGTTTTGCGGCGCAATCGTCGGTGCTGGTCTTGGGTTCTTATGGTTCAACGCGCCGCCTGCCATGTTGTTCATGGGCGACACCGGCAGCCTTTCCATGGGTGGGGCCTTGGGCTCCGTCGCCGTGGTCACCAAGCACGAATTGGTGTTGGCAATCATCGGCGGCTTGTTCGTTTTGGAAACCGTTTCGGTAATCGTCCAGGTGGTGTCGTTCCGGCTGACCGGCACCCGGGTTTTCCGTATGGCCCCCCTGCATCACCACTATGAACAGAAGGGCTGGCAGGAAGCCACCATCGTCATTCGGTTTTGGATCATCGCCGTCATCTTGGCCTTGATCGGCCTTTCAACCCTAAAGCTGCGCTAGCCCCGTGATCGAAATTTCAGAATTCAAAGGCAAAAAAGTAGCCGTCCTGGGGTTGGGGCGCAGCGGTCTTTCGGCCGTCCGGGCTTTGGCCGCGGGTGGTGCGGAATTGTGCGCCTGGGATGACAACGCTGGCCGCCGCGACGCCGCCGAAGCAGACGGAATTCCCATCGCCGACTTTTACGCCATGGATTGGACCGGCATTGCGGCATTGGTTGTCAGTCCGGGCATTCCTGCGACGGGCTTGGACCCCCATCAGATCGTCCGCCAAGCGCGCGCTTTTCAGTGCGAGGTTTTGGGCGACGTGGAATTGTTTGCCCGCCGTGACTTGGCATCCAAAGTGGTGGCCATCACCGGCACGAACGGCAAATCGACAACCACCGCGTTGGCTGGGCACGTGCTGCGGGCCTGTGGCAGGCGCGCCGTGGAAGGTGGAAATTTGGGCACGGCGGTGCTGGATTTGCCGGAATTGGGCGAAGACGGATCGTATGTGTTGGAACTTTCCTCGTTCCAGATTGAACAAACCAAATCCCTGGCCGCCGACGTGGCCGTGTTGCTGAATTTAAGCCCAGACCATTTGGATCGCCACGGCGACATGGCGGGGTATGTGGCTGCGAAAAAGCGCCTGTTCGCGGGCCAAACCCCTGAGCAATTGGCGGTGGTTGGTGTCGACGACGGGGACAGCAGGGCGGTGTTCGATGAATTGGTGGCCCAAGACGGTCGCCGGGTGATGGCCGTGTCCGGCAATGGCCCCGTGGACGACGGTGTGTTCGTGGTGGGGGGCTTTTTGTATGACGCCACCGCACCGGACGCCGGGGTGGCTGTCGCCGACCTAAATCGTGGAAGGCTGGTTGGACCCCACAATTGGCAGAACGCCGCCGCCGCCTTCGCCATCGCAACCGAGCTTGGATGCGATCCGGAACCCGTGGCCGAGGCCTTGATGACCTTCCCCGGATTGCCCCACCGGTTAGAGCTGGTGGGCGAGGCCGACGGCGTACGATTTTTCAATGACTCCAAAGCGACAAACATGGATGCCGCTGGGCGGGCGCTTGGGTCCTTTTCCAACATTTATTGGATCGCTGGCGGCCGTCCCAAAGATCAAGGGCTGGAAACCTTGGCGCCATTGTTTGGCAATGTTCGCCACGCCTATTTGATCGGCGAGGCCACCGAAAGTTTTGCCGCGACCCTGGGCGGCGGCGTGCCGTTTTCACGATCCACAGGATTAGCCGCAGCGGTCGCCGATGCCCATGCCAGGGCGGTGAGCGATGGCGAAGAAGGGGCCGTAGTGTTGCTGTCACCGGCCTGCGCGTCCTTCGATCAATTCACTGATTTCCAGGCCCGAGGCGATGCCTTTCGGATGGCCGCCAGCGACATTATCGGCGGGGGCCAATCATGATTGGCCCGGCGCGCACAGATACATCGGTGGTGGGTCGATGGTGGTGGACCGTGGATTGGTGGACCATCGCCGCCATTGCGGTGCTGATGGTCATTGGCATTGTTTTGGTGATGGCAGCGAGCCCGCCGGTTGCCACGCGCATCGGTTTGCCGCCGTTCCATTTCGCCCAGCGCCAGGCAATGTTCCTGGCGCCGGCCTTGGTGGTCATCGCCGGGGTTTCCATGCTGGGCCCCCAAGGCGTGCGTCGTCTGGCCATCGCCGGATTTGGTGTCGCCGTTGTTCTGGCAATCGCCACCTTGGTGTTTGGTGACCCGGTGAATGGTGCCCGCCGGTGGATCCATGTGGGCGGCGTCTTGGTGCAGCCCTCGGAAATTCTGAAGCCAACCTTCGCGGTGATTTCGGCGGTGATGCTGGCGGCGTACCAACGCACCGGCGACAAAAAAATGGGTTTGGCTTCTCTGGGTCTTCTTGCCTTCGTGCTGATGCTGTTGGCAGCCCAACCGGATTACGGCATGGCCACTGTTGTGGCGGCGGTATGGTTCACACAATTTTTCATTGCCGGTATGCCCCTGCGCTGGGTGGCGGCGGCGGGCGCGGCTGGCGCTGGCCTGTTGACCATGGCCTATGTTTTCGTGCCCCACGTTGCCAGTCGCATCGATCGGTTTTTGAACCCTGCCTCCGGCGACAATTACCAGGTTGAGACCGCCCTAAACGCCTTTGCCACTGGCGGAGCCTTAGGGCGCGGCCCCGGCGAAGGGGTGGTCAAAAGCGTCCTGCCCGACGCCCACACGGACTTCATCTTTGCGGTGGCGGGGGAAGAATTCGGCATGGTGGCCGGATTGCTCATCGTCGCCGCCTTCGCCTTTGTAATTTTGCGCGGCTTCACAAGGCTGCTCCACGAAGGCAATTATTTCATCGTTCTGGCGGCGGGCGGCCTGTTGGCCCAGTTCGGATTGCAGGCCTTTGTGAACATGGGCGTGAACCTGCGCTTGCTGCCCGCCAAGGGCATGACCCTGCCATTCATTTCCTATGGCGGCTCCTCCATTTTGGCCCTGGCCTTGGGCATGGGCATGGTTCTGGCTTTGACCCGGCGGCGCAGCACAACAGCCCAAACCCGTTGGATGTTGGACGGCGGCGCCCAACCCAGCGAGGCAAAGGCATGACCGCCCGGCCAATCCTTTTGGCGGCGGGGGGCACCGGTGGCCACGTGTTCCCGGCAGAAGCTCTGGCGGCGGAATTCGCCTCCCGAGGCCGACCCTTGGTGTTGATGACCGATGATCGCGGCGACCGCTATGGCGGCGCACTTGCCGAAGTCCCGGTCTACACCGTCATGGCCGGCACCATCACTGGCGGTTCACCCTTCGCCAAGATAATGGGTTTGGCCAAGGCAGTGGGCGGAACCTTCCAGGCCCGCAAGATTTTGGCGCAACTCAATCCCACCATCGCCATCGGCTTTGGCGGGTATCCGTCCCTGCCGGCGATGCTGGCCGCCAGATGGGCGCGCATCCCGACTTTGATCCATGAACAAAACGCAGTGTTGGGGCGGGTAAACCGGCTGTTAGCGCCGCGCGTTTCCGCCATCGCCTTATCGTTCGCCGCCACCCAAAAGCTTGGGTCCGCTGATCACACCAAGACCCAGATCATCGGAAATCCGGTGCGCCCAGAATTCGCCGACACTCCAGTTTTTGTCGCCCCCACCAAGGACGGCCCAGTGCGTTTGTTGGTCACCGGAGGCAGTCAAGGGGCTCAGGTATTTTCCCGCATTGTCCCAGGTGCTGTTGCCATGTTGCCGGAAGCGTTGCGCGATCGTTTGGTGATTACCCAGCAATGCCGTCCCGAAGATTTGTCGTCGGTGGGAGAAACCTATCGGCGCTTGGGCGTCCATGCGGATCTCGCCACATTTTTCTCCACCCTTCCGGATCGCCTGGGTGAAGCCCACTTGGTGGTGGCTCGGGCCGGTGCCTCCACGGTTAGCGAGCTTGCCGTGGCGGGCCGCCCGGCAGTGCTGGTGCCATACCCCTATGCGGTGGACGACCATCAAGGTGCCAACGCCAAAATCGTTGAGGATTTAGGTGCCGGTTGGATGATGCGCGAAGAAGCCTTCACCCAAGAGGCATTGGCCAAAACCTTAGAACGCTTGTTCGCCGCGCCGGAGGATTTGAGCGCGGCGGCAGCCAAAGCAAAGGCCAGCAGCCAGGCCAACGCGGTCCATGCCTTGGCCGATATGGCAGATCGCCTTGCCATCAAGAACGGCGGGGCAAGTGCAGTCCCGGGGCGGATGGTGCCAGACGGGGAGCCTGCCGAATGAGGACCATGCCCCTGGATATCGGCCCCATTCATTTCGTTGGCATCGGCGGTATCGGCATGAGCGGTATAGCCGAAGTCATGCACACCTTGGGATACAACGTGCGCGGATCGGACCAGGCTGAAAGCGCCAATGTCAAACGCCTGACGGCACTGGGAATTCCCGTGGCCATCGGCCACAGCGCCAGCAACGTGGCCGATGCCGAAGTTCTGGTGATCTCGTCGGCAGTTGTGGCGTCGAACCCCGAAGTGGTGGCGGCCAGAGAACGCTTCATCCCCGTGGTGCGCCGGGCCGAAATGCTGGCCGAGCTCATGCGCTTGAAATGGTGCGTGGCGGTTGGCGGCACCCATGGCAAAACCACCACAACGTCGATGATTGCGGCGGTGCTCGATGCGGCCCAACACGACCCAACGGTCATCAACGGCGGCATCATCAATGCCTATGGCACCAACGCCCGATTGGGCTCCGGTGACTGGATGGTTGTGGAAGCCGACGAAAGTGATGGCACGTTTGTACGTCTGCCCGCGACCATTGCCACGGTCACCAACATCGATCCTGAGCATCTAGATTTTTACGGGGATTTCGAATCCTTACGCGCCGCCTTCCAAACGTTTATCGAAAATATCCCGTTTTATGGTGCCGCGATTTTATGTGTGGACCATGCCGAGGTTCAAGCAATGGTCGGGCAGATTTCCGACCGCAAAGTTGTGACCTATGGCCTTAGCGCCCAAGCCGACGTGCGGGCGGTCAATCTGCGCCCGGCAAAATTGGGCACGGATTTTGATGTGGTCATCACTGATCGTGCCAGTGGGTCATCGGACACCATCGATAACGTCCACCTGCCGATGCCGGGTCGCCATAACGTGCAAAACGCCTTGGCGGCTGTGGCGGTGGCGCGGGAACTGGGCATAGACCCAGTGGTCATGCGCCGGGCCTTTGCCGAATTCGCCGGTGTTCGCCGGCGATTTACCAAAGTCGGTGAAGCCTCTGGCGTCACTGTCGTGGATGATTACGCCCATCACCCGGTGGAAATCTCGGCGGTTTTGGAAGCCGCCCGGGCAGGCTACATCGGCCGCGTGGTGGCGGTGGTCCAACCCCATCGATATTCCCGCCTGGCCGACTTGTTCGACGAATTTAGCCGGTGCTTTAACGATGCCGACACGGTGATCGTCGCTGATGTTTTCGCAGCGGGGGAAGATCCCATTGATGGCATCAACCGCGATGCTTTGGTGGAAGCCCTGCGCACCACCGGACATCGCCATGCCTTGGCGCTTTCGGCACCGGATCAGCTCGCCGATCTTTTGGCCGGGTTTGTTCACTCCGGCGACCTGGTTCTGTGTTTGGGCGCGGGCAATATCACCGCATGGGCGCAGACCTTGCCCTTGGAATTGGCCGAAGCCATGGGCCGTAATCGGCAACAAGAGGCCTGAGCGGAATGGCCGAGCTCCAACGCCTGATGGAATCCCTGCCCGCCGTGCGCGGAAGAATGCGCAGTTGTGTGCCCTTAGGCCAAGTCACTTGGTTCCGTGTGGGTGGCCCAGCCGAAGTCATGTTCCGCCCCGAAGACGTCGTCGACTTGGTGGATTTCCTCGCCAACAAACCCGCCAACATTCCGGTCATGGCCATGGGTGTGGGATCGAATTTGTTGGTCCGCGACGGCGGCGTTGACGGGGTGGTTGTTCGCCTTGGTCGCGGCTTGGCCCAGGTGAAAATTAATGGCAACACCGTGACCGCGGGTGCAGGTGCCTTGGATGCCAATGTCGCCCAGGCGGCGATGGCCGCCGGGCTCACTGGATTGGAGTTTTTGAGCGGAATCCCAGGGACCATCGGTGGGGCCCTGCGCATGAATGCTGGGGCCTATGGTCGGGAAGTCAAAGACGCAATTTCGGCGGCCACCGCAGTCGATGGGGAAGGCATCCTCCACACTTTAACGCCGGACGAATTGGGATTCGGCTATCGCACTTGCCAGGTGCCGGGGGATTGGATTTTCACCTCGGCGACTTTCCATACCGAACACGGTGATCCAGAAAACATCTTAGGCGCCATTACCGCGATCCAAGATGCCCGGGCCAATACCCAGCCAATTCGTGCCCGCACCGGCGGCAGCACATTCCGCAATCCGGCGACCGGGGCAAACGCGTGGGAGCTTATTGACCAAGCGGGCTATCGGGGCAAAGTCCGGGGCGGGGCGATGGTGTCGGATCAACACTGCAATTTCTTGATCAACACCGGGGATGCCACCGCAGACGATTTAGAGGCCCTGGGGGAAGAGGTCCGTGCGGCGGTCGCCGCAGAGTCGGGCATTACCTTGGAGTGGGAAATTCGCCGCACCGGACATGCAGAAATGGACGGTCCATGCTTTGGCCCGTCGGGCGGTGTCTCCGATGGCACCTCTGGCCCACAGAGCTTTGCCCGTGCGGAGGCCTGACCCATGGCAAAACGGATTGCAGTTCTGATGGGCGGCCGGTCAGCCGAACGGGAAATTTCCCTGATCAGCGGTGCCGCCGTGGCGGACGCCCTGATCGCCGGGGGCAACGATGTCACTCTCATTGATGTGGGGCCAGGTGTGGCCGCGGAATTGGCGGACTGCAAGCCCGATGTGGCGTTCAACGCCTTGCACGGACGGTTCGGCGAAGATGGTTGCATCCAAGGTCTGCTGGAAACCATGGAAATTCCCTACACCCATTCGGGGGTCTTGGCTTCGGCCCTGGCTATGGACAAACCAACGGCGCTCACCCTGTTCGCCGAGGCCGGAATTCGCTGCCCGGAAGGCGTAGTGGCAACCTGGGATGACGCGCGCAAGGGTGGGGCGATGGCGCCTCCCTATGTGGTCAAACCCACCAACGAAGGGTCAAGCGTTGGCGTGATCTTGGTCACCGAAGACGGTGCCATTGATGACCTGGCGGGGGATGATTTTCCTGAAAAAGTTCTGGTCGAACGATTTATCCCCGGCCGCGAGTTGACGGTGGCAGTGATGGGTGGCTCGCCCATGGGCGTCACCGAAATCAAACCCGCCGCTGGGTTTTACGATTATCAGGCCAAGTACGCCGAGGGTGGCTCGGTTCACGTGGTGCCCGCCGATCTTTCAGACGTTGTGTTTGAGGCGTGCATGAACACTGCCGCCGCCGCCCACGACCGCCTGGGATGCCGAGGCGTAAGCCGGGCGGATTTTCGCTATGACGATTCCCAGGACGGCGCAACCGGGGTTTATCTGCTGGAAATCAACACCCAACCGGGCATGACCCGCACATCGTTGGTGCCGGAAATCGCGGCGGCCAACGGCATGGAATTCGGTGCCCTGGTCGACTGGATGGTGGAGGACGCCGGATGTCAACGTTGACCGGAAGCGCCAAGCGGAAACGCAGGATCACCAGCCGTAAGCGCACAGCGCTGATGTTCCGGCTGCTGGTCGTGGCGATTGTCACCGGGGCCTTGGGGTTCGGCATTTATGCGTGGCGGACCGATCTGACGGGTAAAATAATCAACGCAGTTGTTGCGACGGTTTGGGACGCCAATGATTCGGCAAACCTCACCGTCGCTGAGGTGACGCTAACGGGCCGCCAAAACTCCCCCTTGGAAAATTTGATCGCGGCCTTGGACGTCACCCGCGGCGATCCGATTTGGACTGTTGATCCCACCGCGGCGCGCCTCCGCCTCGAAAAATTGGGATGGGTTGATACGGCATCGGTGGCCCGGCGCATGCCCGGGCTCATCACCGTGCACATCACCGAACGTAGACCTTTCGCGTTGTGGCAGGACGACGGTGTTTTGTTCCTGATCGATCGGGCGGGGGCCGTCATTACCGACACCAGCCTGGGCCTGTTCGCCGATTTGCCCATGGTCGTTGGTGGCGACGCCGCGGCCCGCGCCGGGGATCTAATGGACATGTTGGCAAACCAGCCCGTGCTGTTTGCTCGGGTTCGCGCCGCAGTCCGCGTCGGCGGTCGTCGCTGGGACGTGCATTTGGACAACCATGTCACCGTGCGGCTTCCCGAAAACGGTGCGCCGGATGCTTGGCAGCGCTTGGCGCGGCTCAACGATACTTATGGGATCATCGACCGCGATCTGTTGAGCATCGATCTTCGGCTGCCGGATCGTCTGGCCGTGCGCTTGAACCCCGATGCGGCTCCCCTGACCGATATCCCGGCAGAGGAGGCCTAGACGCTCATGGGCTTGGCTCGCACACCCTCCGCTCAACTGCCTCTTGGTTTATCCAAGCGGTCGCCAGCGTCGGCACCGGTGCCAACACCGGTGCCTGCGGCGGCACCCGTGACCACATGGGGGCCACCTGCCCCGGTTGGCTTGGTCGCGGCTTTGGATGTGGGCACCACCAAAGTCTGCTGCCTGATCGCCCGCACCGATGGCGAAGGCGGCTTACAGGTCGTAGGTATCGGCCATCACCTGGCGCGCGGCCTACGGGCGGGTGCTGTGGTCGATATGGACGGTGCCGAAAATTCGATTTGCGCGGCAGTGGATGCCGCCGAAGCCATGGCTGGAGTTACGATCCATGCCGCCCATGTCAATATTTCGGCGGGCCGTCAGCGATCCCAAACCATCGGCGTCGAAGTGTCAGTTGCGGGTGATCAAGTGTCCGAATTCGACATCGGCCGGGCGGTGGATCAAGCCATGGTGCGGGCCGACACCGAAGGCCGCGATGTCATCCACGCGGTCCCCACCCGATATTCCATCGACGGTGCCATTGGCATCCGCGATCCCCGGGGGATGTACGGGGCAAAGCTTGGGGTGAACCTTCATGTGGTCACCTCGGATTCCAGCCCCGCTCGCAACCTGGCTGTTTGCGTCGAACGTGGGCATTTGGAAGCGATCGGGCCCGTGGCGTCCCCCTATGCGTCGGCCCTGGCGGTCCTGGTCGATGACGAAATGGATTTGGGTGCCACCGTGATCGACATGGGTGGCGGCACAACCACGATTTCAGTGTTTTTCGAAGGTGCCTTGGCCTTGGTGGACTCGATCCCTGTGGGTGGCCGTCACGTTACAAACGATATCGCCCGCGGTCTTTCCACCCCCACAGCCCAAGCCGAGCGCATGAAAACCTTGTTTGGGTCTGCGGTGGCGGGCCCCAGCGACGACAAAGAATTGATCGATGTTCCGCCGTTGGGTGAGGCCAAACAAAGTGGCGCAAATCATGTGCCCCGGGCGGCATTGACTGGAATCATTCGCCCCCGGGTGGAAGAAATTTTCGAAATGGCGCGGGCCCGCCTGGAAGCGTCCGGGTACCAAAATCTGGGCGGACGGCGGGTGGTGCTGACCGGCGGCGCCAGCCAATTGCAAGGGGCGGCTGAAACCGCAGCGCGGGTGTTCGAAAACCAAGTGCGCCTTGGCCGATCGACAGGTGTCAGCGGATTGGCGGACGCCACATCGGGGCCGGCGTTTTCCACCGCCACCGGGTTGCTGAAGTACGCCGCCAACGGCTTGGCTGATCGCGACGTAGGGGGTCGTTTGAAAAATCCACCCAGCACCGGGTTCGTGGACCGCATCGGCCAATGGCTGCGCGAGAATTTTTGATGAAGGACCAAACGCATCCTCATACCCATCCCCATTGGCAACGGCCGGTGGGCACCCCTGGGAGTAAAAAATCAAACGCTCCTGCTTTCTACCCAGTAACAGGCTTGGAGGCCTTTTAATGACGATCGAAGGAACAATGAACCCCAAAGGGTCGCACTCTGGCACCACGATTGTCGGTGTCGGCGGCCCTGAATTGCGGGCATGGCGATCGGGGTTGCCCCCCAATTTGGTGGACCTGATGGTCGAGGCGTTGGCCGCCGCCAAAAACGCGGAACATGCAACGGTCACGGATGTGCTGTTGACCGGCCGCAAACATACCTCCCTGGACGAAATCATCGGTGCATTGGCTGTGCGACGGGGGGATTCCATCGCCCAGTTCGATCGGGTCGCGGCAAAGACTCGGTTGGACAAAATCGGCTGGATCGAATCGGTTTCCGTCGGCGTTGGCCCATCGCACCAAGTCACCGTGGACATTGTTGAACGCACACCGTTCGCTTTGTGGCGTCATCGCGGCGCGTTGTTTCTGATCGACCGCGGTGGGGTGATGATTACCGATCAGCAACTTGGCCGCTTTGCCGATTTGCCGATGGTGGTCGGTGGTGATGCGCCGACCCACACGGGGGAACTAATCGACACCCTTGCCAACCAACCCGCGCTGTTTGCCCGCGTACGATCTGCGGTCCGCGTGGAGGGGCGGTATTGGGACATCCATCTGGATAACGACGTGACGGTTCGATTGCCGGGATTTGGCGCTGCCAAGGCCTGGGCTCGGGTTGCACGTATTCACGACATCCAAGGAATTATCGACCGACAACCGGTGAACGCCCAGGTGGGCTGACCGGCAAAAACAAAAAGCGAAACCATTCTTCACGACAACGATTGCGTAACAGGCTTGGAGGCCTTTGAAATGACAATCAATCTTGGAACACCAAAACCCACGGACCTTAAACCCAGAATCACCGTCGTCGGTGTTGGGGGTGCCGGGGGAAATGCCGTCAACAACATGATCCGATCGAATCTCGAAGGGGTCGAATTTGTTGCCTGCAACACCGATGCTCAGGCTCTGTCTCTCACCTCGGCAGAGCGCAAAGTCCAAATGGGGATCACCACCACCCAAGGCCTGGGTTCGGGGTCGAAACCCGACATTGGCCGCGCCGCTGCCGAGGAAACTCAGGACGAAATCCTGGACCACCTCAAAGGCAGCCACATGGCGTTCATCACCGCGGGCATGGGCGGGGGCACCGGGACTGGTGCGGCGCCGATCATTGCCCAGGCGGCGAGGGATGCCGGAATTCTGACAGTGGGTGTTGTCACCAAACCGTTCCAGTTCGAAGGCGATCACCGTATGGCCATTGCCGAAGCCGGCATCGCCGAACTGCAACAATATGTGGATACGTTGCTGATTATTCCCAATCAGAACCTATTCCGCATCGCCAACGAAAAGACCACCTTCGCCGACGCCTTCGCCATGGCAGATGATGTGCTGCACGCTGGCGTCCGAGGGGTCACCGATTTGATGGTGATGCCGGGCCTGATCAACCTCGATTTCGCCGACGTAAAATCGGTGATGGAGGAAATGGGCAAGGCCATGATGGGCACCGGCGAATCGTCCGAAGAAAAGCGGGCGTTAACGGCGGCCGAGGCGGCGATTTCCAATCCGTTGTTGGAAGACGCATCCATGACCGGCGCACGCGGTGTGCTGATCAACGTCACGGGCGGCCCGGACATGACTTTGTTCGAAGTCGACGAAGCCGTGAACCGCATCAAAAACGAAGTGGATGGCAACGCCAATATCATCTTTGGTTCGACCTTTGACGAACGGATGGAAGGCTCTATGCGCGTTTCCATCGTCGCCACCGGGATCGACATTGCCGAAAGCGCTGCCCGTCCGCCGCGCTTGAAAGTGGTGGCACCGGCGGCCGCGCCAGAGGGTGCCGAACAACCCGGATTGGCGATGGAAGACTCAGCCCAGGTCATCGGTGCTGGGCAATTCAATGCTGGCCCGTCCTTGGTTGGGGGCGTCACAGATTTGCCGATCCCCACCATGGAGCAATTCAAGATCCCAGCGGCACCCTCGTCCGAGCCGGATTTGCGCCCGGATGACACGTACGCGTCGGCCACTGGGGATGCACCGACTGGCACATCCAGCTATGCGCCAATGTCCATGGGCGGTGGCGGCGCCTCTGCCGCGCTGAAAATGGACCCCGAGGATTTGGCAGCACCATTTATTGCACCGCCGCCGATGCAATCCACCGCAACGGCCGCGGTCACGGCGCCTGAACCCGTGAAGCCCGATCCCTTTGCCGAGGCGGCAGTCGCCAACGGTGGGGCGGGCGCACGCAAAAGTGCCCCAAGCCTGTTGGAACGTATGACGGGATTGGCCCGCAATCGCAAAAAGTCAGCCCGCGATTCGGCGCACTCTTCAGCCGAGGCCAACTCTCATAGTCCGGAGCCCTTAGTGATCTCGGACCCGGCGTCAGAAACCGCTTCGCCGCCTGCGCCCCCCATGCAGTCTCCGGCTGAGCGGCTGGGGGCAATGGTTCAAGCAGAGGCTGAGGCCGACGCCGACGCTCAAGCCATCGACACGCCACCTGAAATGCCACCTGAAATGGCCCCGGAAACTCAAATGGATGCGTTGCCGGAAATGCCCACAGATTTGGCACCTGAAATGGCATCAGAAATGCCACCTGAACTGGCTATGGACACACCAACCCCAGCACCGATGGTTCCTGTGGATCAATCACCGGAACTCTCGGTCTCTCCGGCGGACCAGATGGCCGGATCAACCCAAGAAGAGGATCTGTTGGAAATCCCAGCATTTCTTAGACGCCAGGCAAACTAGCGCTTGAGCCAGTTCGGGGGTCTCCACTGGGTGGGTTCGGCACACGCCGGCCCACCCAGCCTGACCGCGGGATTGCCCCGATGAATCCCCACGCACAATCACGGTACATTTTGTAAGAAAGTGTGAGTTGAGGGCCATCAAGGCCACTGTTAGGAAGACCCATGGACGTCACACACCAGCGCACATTGCGGAACAGGATCAGCTGCACCGGCATCGGCCTGCATTCAGGTTTGCCCGTGGCGATGACCTTGCATCCTGCGCTGCCCGACACCGGCATTATTTTTCGCCGCACGGATGTGGCCGAATCTGAATCCCTGGTCCGGGCCAATCGCGAAAGCCTGTCTGGCAGCAAACTGTGCACCACGGTTGCCAACGAATTTGGTACCTCCGTCGCCACCATCGAGCATCTGATGGCGGCCCTTGCCGGGTGCGCCGTGGACAACGTTCTGATTGAATTGGACGGGGCCGAGGTGCCGATCATGGACGGCAGCGCGGAACCTTTTGTGCTGTTGCTAGAAAACGCCGGCATGATCGAACAAGACGCCCCCCGCCAAGTCGTCCGCGTGCTAAAGCGCATCGAAGTCACCGACGGCGTCAGCTCCATGGTCATTGAACCCAACGCCGATTTCGTCATCGACTTTGAAATCAATTTTGAAAATACAATGGTTTCCCGTCAGCGCCGGTCGTATCGTGACCAGGACGCGTCGTTCAAAGACGACATCGGCAAGGCCCGTACATTCGGATTTGCTGAAGACGCCGACGCCTTGCGCTCCGCCGGCCTCGCTTTGGGTGGGTCTTTGGATAACGCGGTGGTCGTGGACGGTGCCGAAATTCTCAATGTCGGCGGCCTGCGCTATGACGACGAATTCGTCCGCCACAAGGTTCTGGATTGCATCGGCGATATGTATTTGGCGGGCGGACCCTTGATGGGCAAAATTACCGCCATCCGTTCCGGCCACGCCCTCAATCACCAATTACTGGTGGCTTTGTTCGCCGACCCCGATGCTTGGGTGACCGTAGACGCGATGCCCAGTGTTTCCGATCCGCAAGCTGCCCCAGAAATCCTGGCCGCCGCCAGCGCCTAAATTCCCGGCGGGAGCCTTAAGCCTCAGACCAGCAGCGTCAAGGCCACCGAGGCCACAAGCAACACAGCGAACGACACATTGATCAGCCGGTTCAATCGGGGCTCTCGGAAAACCCGTGTGAGCATGGCGCCGACAAACAACCAGCTCACGTCGGTAATGGTCATGATCGTCGCCAGGATCATCACCATGATCGCGGCGTTCCAAACCAGGCTTCCCTCGATCAGCACGAACCCGGAAAACAGGGCGGTCATTGCCGCCCATCCCTTGGGGTTGGCAAACGCCAACAGCACGCCGCCCATGAACGACGGTCGGTTTTGTTGGTCCCTAGACTCCGCCAACGGTGGTGCGGTGGCGATACGGTAAGCCAGATAGACGATGTATGCGGCGGCCAGGGTAGCGGCGATTGGGGTTGCCCCGGGCAGAGCCAGGATCAGTGCCGCAAGGCCAGCCGCAACCGCGACCATCACAACGACCATGCCGGAAACGATGCCCGCCATGAATGGCAGGCCGTTGCGGGCACCAAAGGCTGCACCGGTGGCAGCAAGACTGAGCGTCGCGGGTCCGGGACTGCCGATCAGGGCGAACCCCGCCAAAACAAACCCCAACAGGCCTTCCATTTAGTCGCGTCCGCTATGAATGAGAAATCGAGGTGCTTTCTAGTGCACCCATCGGATCAGGTCCGCGTCAGTCTTCAACTACCCGGAAAACTTCCCAGTGGTGAGAACCAGAGACCACATGGGGCTCTAAGTCCAGACTCCACTGCTTGTGGGCCTCCACTTCGGCGAGGCGGTCCCACGACGCCCCAAGATCGGCCAAGTTCTCTATCTGCAAGCTGACCTCCACTACGGATTCCGAGGCACCGACCGAACCGGTGACAATCTGGACCTTGTCGGCGGTCCAGCCAATCTGCCCACCGATGTCCGTGGTCCAAACCTTTAGGGAGTCGATGACTTGTTGCTTGTGACCAAAGCGCGCTTCGATGGTCCACCGTGCGATCATCATTGGCGTATCCTCCTTGTGCGCCCCACCCTTTCGTGGCGGGGCAATACTGGGCTGTAGGTGATCTGGAGTATACCGGGCGCGGTATTGGTTTCGCTCCCTATGTTTCGGAGACGTTTGGCTCGAACAGCTTCATGATTTGATTGGCGGTATTGCGCGCTGCTTCCGCACCACGCCCGGCGCTCAGCACCCGTCCGAACGATGGCCCGGCCAGATTGGGAAACACCAACAAGGAAATCAGCGCTCGCACCGCAAAGGTGGAGTCCAAATCTTCGCGCACTTGGCCGTCCTTGCGGCCGCGCTCCAACGCTCCCCGATACATGCTTGCCAATCGCGGGGCGTGGCGGGCCTCGAAATGCTCGCGCAAATCATCCCCCCCGTAAACCGCGCGCATCATCAGAATGGCCACCCAAGGGTTTGCCTGCATCCAGGTGACCAAGGCGAACACCGTGTCTTCGAACCCTTTGTCCTGGGGGACGGCAGCGAACAGCCCATCGAAACCCACATCCAACGCCGCCTTCATCAGGCCGTCCTTGTCGCCGAAATGGTAGCGCACCATGGCTTGGTTCATTTCCGCCCGGTCGGCGATCTCACGCACCGAAATGGGGCCGATGCCGCGTTCTGAAATCAGCGCGGCACAGGCCTGCAATAATGCCTTTGATGTGTTGGCACCAACGCCCCGACGTCCGGCTTTCTTTGCCCCAAACTCCAAACCCACAGCTTCCATTCTCCAGCCCGCCGCCTCCAGCCCCAAACCCGCGGCCCCATTAACCATTTGAAAATAATTATGCAAAAAAATAAATTAAACCCTGTAGCCCGTCAATGGGCCTGAGTGAATGGGCCGGATTGAATGGGCCGGAGTGGGTGGAGCCGCGAGAATGGTCCTCTGTCGGCGACCCCACCGCCATCGCGCCGATAAAAGCACCGTGGTATAGTTCTGGGGCGCGGACGTCGGGCGCCAAGTTTCATGGCCAAGTGTTGCTCTTGAACCTTCTTCAAAGATTTTGGAATGCCGGGTTTTGGTCCCGGGTGCGGGCGACCCTGATGATGGTTGGGGCGGCTGCCATTGTCGCCGCTTGTTCCAGCGGTCCGGCCGAGGTGGCCTATGTCGAACAGCCGGTGGAAGAGCTGTACAACGCCGCTTTGGACTTGTTGACATCGGAAAATTACCGGGAAGCCGCCAACGCCTTTGACGAAGTGGAACGCCAGCATCCCTATTCCATTTGGGCGACGCGGGCCCAATTGATGGCGGCATTTGCCCATTATCAACAGGGCGATTTCGACGACACTATTTTGGCGGCTGAGCGGTTTTTGCAATTGCACCCGGGCAGCCCCGATGCCCCATACGCCCATTATCTGGCGGCGGTCAGTTTTTATGATCAGATCGCCGACGTGGGCCGCGACCAAGCCATGACCGAAATGGCCATGTACAATCTTCAACAGGTGATGTTGCGTTACCCGGAAACCGAATACGCCCGAGACGCCGGCCTGAAGATTGATTTGGCGCGTGAGCATTTGGCGGGCAAAGAAATGGAGGTTGGCCGGTTCTATTTAGACCGCGGCCAATTCGTGGCGGCGATCAATCGGTTCCGCACAGTGATCGATGATTTTCAAACCACATCACATGTCCCCGAGGCGTTGCACCGGCTGGCGGAATCCTATTTGTCGTTGGGGGTGACCCAAGAAGCCCAGGCCGCCGCAGCCGTCCTTGGCTACAATTTCCCGGGCAGCGAATGGTATGCCCATTCGTATCGGCTTTTGTCCGGCGCCGGGTTCGATGTGGATGCGGTGATCGAGGAACCTGGGTTCCTGGAACGGGCCCTGGAACTGTTCAATTTCGATATTGATTTCAATATTTTCGGCCAGCGGGAAGGCTAGGGGCCTAGATGCTGGTATCCCTCAGCGTTCGCGGCCTGCTGCTGATGGATCACCTCGAATTGGAAGTGCGCCCAGGTCTTGGTGCCCTCACTGGCGAAACCGGCGCCGGTAAATCCATTTTGCTGGATGCTTTGGGCCTGTGCTTGGGCGGACGGGCCGGAGGCGGCCTGGTGCGGCCTGGTGCCGATCGCGCCCAAGTGGCCGCAGAATTCGACGTACCCATGAACCATCCCGCCCGGGCCATCGCTGCCGACAGCGGCTTGGATACCGAAGGCAATCTGGTTTTGCGCCGGGTGTTGGGCGCCGACGGCCGTGGCCGGGCGATGCTAAACGACCAGCCGGTCAGCGTCGGGCTGTTGCGCCAAGTGGGCCGGACCTTGGCCGAAATCCAGGGCCAGCACGACCAACACGGGCTGTTGGATGACGCAGGTCATTTACCATTGCTGGATCGCTTTGGTGGATTATCCGGTCAATCGTCGGACCTGGCCAAGGCGTGGGATCATCTTGCCCATGCGCGCTCCGAATTGGCGGCGGCGGAGGCAGCGGCGGCGACCGCCCGGGCGGATGAAGAATACCTGCGCCACGTGTTCGCCGAACTTGATGCTCTGGACCCCCAGGCCGATGAAGAAGACAGCCTTGCCTCCGATCGCACGTTGTTGATGCATGGGGAGGCGTTGGCGGATCAGCTGCAGAAGGCGATTGAATT
>JABHVE010000066.1 GCA_018658465.1 Alphaproteobacteria bacterium | reverse complement strand
TAATGTCGGTGGTCATCGATAGTCGATGACTGCCGCCCGACGCAGGTCCCGCAGATACCGCCGGGCCATCAAGTCCAGGCGTTGATCCCACAGGGAATTGGCGACTTCGTCCCGGGTGGGCATGTCAGGTTCCGGGTCTTCCCGTGCGCAAACCATAAACACATGAACGGCTTCTTCGCTGCGTACCGGCGCACTCGGTTGGCCAACGTTCAAGCCGATAATGGCATCGCCAAATCTGTTGGGCATGTCACCCAAACGTAAAATTCCCAGGTCACCGGATTGCGGCGTTCCCACTTCGTCAATGACGGCGGCCATCTGAATGCAGCCAACCACGGTGGCACCAATGCTTTCGGCCCGGGCCAATGCGCGCGCCACTTCGGGGGGCTGGGCATTGCCGTCCAAGGGCAACGCCACCTGCATCAAATGAACCTGAACGTCCCGGGGATCTACCGCGCCGACAATGCTGCGATCTCGCAACATCACCAAATAATATCCGCCAGCGGTGGGGATTGGCGTCGATATGGTGCCAACCTCCATTGCTGAAACGACGGATTCCATATCTGGTTCCAGCTGATTCAGCAGCACCCATCCCATGTCGCCACCCTGGTAGGCCGAGGCACTTTGGGAAAATTGCCGGGCCACCGCGCTGAATTGCGCCCCCGCCAAAATGTCCGCGCGAAGCCGTTCCATTTCGGCCGCCACATCGGCGGCGCCATTTGCGCCGTTAACTTCCAAAAATATTTCTGCCAACTGCACCCGGAACTGGCCCTCGCTGGCCGCGAACCGGGCTACGACTTCGTCGATTTCTTCATCCGCCAGATCGACTTGGACGGCGATGGCTTCGTTGATAACTTTGGTCCAGGCGATCTCCGCCTCCACTTGGGCCATCACTGCCGTCTCATCCACACCCTGTTCGGCCAAAAACCGCGCAAGGCCTCCGGGTGGCACTCCGTTGCGATCTTCCAGAACACGTTTGGCCTCCGCCAATTCAAATTCCGTCACCCCGACCCCAAGGCGGAGCGCCTCTTGGATTTGCAAAGTTTCGTCCACCAGATATCCCAAAATTTGATCGCCCAGACGGGCTCTGGATTCCAGGGTGTCGGACAGCCCGGCCGAAGACAGGGCAAGCTGTAGGCGCAGATCAAGATCAAGATCGGTGATGATCTCGTCATTGACCACTGCAACAATCCCCACTGCCCCTTGGGCCAAGACTGGCGCAGTCCAAAAAGTCAGTAACAAAGCACCAGCGACAATGCGAAGCCGGCGGCCAAGAGTTTGGGTGCGGTACTGAATTTGAGTGCGTCGTTGAAAAATGGTGGTTTCCTTCATGATGTGCTCTAGCCCAGGTGACGGAGTTTGATTCTCACAGTTATCGAAGTGGAGCGCGGAATGTCCCGGTCTACGGTACGGCGACGCACTAATTCGACACTGAATTGGGCGCAATCGCATTCGTAAATTAATCCAAACCCGGCCAACAGCAGCCCCCCATCTTTCGACAAATCATGGCGGGATCGCACCGTTGCCGTCCACCCCTGGCCCAATACCGCCCGGCCCGAAAAATTGAGCTCTTCCCGTTGGCCAAGCTCGTCGGTCGATAGTTCACGGGCGAGGAAAACGTATCCTGCCGAGAACTGCAAGTTTTCTGGTCCTATGGCCAGGTCAACTTCGTTGCGGCGCAGGGAAAATGAGGACCGATCCATGCGAAATCGCTGGCCGATTTGGACATAGGGTCCGATGTCCAAGTTGATACGGCCCACATAATCTGACGGGCTTTGGTCCAGTCCGCTGCGGGCACCAAAGGTGCTGTCGTCGCGGCGACGGAAGGTTTGGCCAATCATTGCCGTTGCCACAGTGTCGCGACTGTAGGCGCCGAATTTAAGGCCATAATTGACCCGGGCCCCGCCTTCCCACCGGTCGTACCCCGGGAATCGGCTGGCGCTGAACAAATTGGTGTCGTCAAATTCAAACGCGATGGAATCCTCGTTGGGAATTTTGTCGGGATTACCCCCAGACGGGCCGACAATCACGGCAGCCACCGGTTCAATCAAAAATGTGGTGGTCTGACCCGAACGGATCAGGGGAAACCGCCAATCCAACGCCACTTGGGGCAACATTCGGCCCACGTAGCCGTCCAAGGATTTACCGGTGGGGTCTGTGGGGTCGGTGACGCCACTGACAAACAGCATGTCGCCACGCAGGGACGCCGTGGCGGTATAGACATCCCCAAGGGGCGAGGTATAGGGAAGCCGCCAGCCCGCCTCGGCGCTAAGACGATGGCTGTCCGCCCCCTGATTGCGGGTCAACGAGACAAAGTTGGCGCCCAAATTCATGGTTTGGCCAACAGCGCCTGGCTTGCTGATGGCCTGATAGTCGATCATCGGTAAAATCAGCGGCGTGGCCCCGGGGTCATCGTCCACTTGCAAGCCCTGAAAGGCCCAGGCATTCACCGCAGCATAATCACGGCCCCGCATGGCCTCCATGAAAATGTTGGAAACCAGGGTGTTGTCGTCGGAAAGATCATAGCGCCGCAAATAGGTGTCGTCCGTGGATCGCGACCCGGAAAATCCCCACCGCACTGTGTCATTGATGCGGAATTGGCCGTCGGTAGCCACGTGCCCTCGGCTGACTTGTCTGCCGGTCTTCGCCAATCCTTCCCGTTCATCGGTCCGGGTGGCGCTGGCCCTGATATCGTACTGCCCGGTGGCCGTGCGTTGGCGGTATTCACCAGCCAGCACCACGCCTTCCTTGGTGGTGAAAACTGGGGCAAAGGTGAAATCCCGGTCTTCGGCCAGGGCAAAATGATAGGGCACTTCCAGCTTTAGACCCAGGTGGCTGGAGTTGCCATAGGTCGGAGCCAGAAACCCGGTTTGGTGCGTTACCGTGGGGTCAGGGTGGGTGAAGAAAGGCGTGTAAGCCACTGGAAAACCGAAAAATTCCAGGCGCGCATTGATGTAGTCGATACGCCGGTCTTCTTGGTTATGCACGATCTTTTCGGCCCTCACTTGCCACACCGGCGGGTCGGCACCGTTGCCGCAGGTATCGCAGGCCGTAAAGATGGCGTCGGTCATTTCCGTGGTGATGCCGTCCGTCCGTTGGGCTTGAACAGCAACCAGGCGCGATCGATCTGCCAACAGCACGCGGATGCCAGAAATAAAGCCGTTACGTAGGCCGTCGGAAAGTTCCAATTCGTCGGCGAAAACAACATCTCCGTCAGGCTCTAATAACGCCACGTCGCCCACGGCGCGCACCACGTCGCTGTTTGGGTCGTAAATGATTTGGGCGGCCAACAAAGTGAAGGGACCCGACGTCACCTCCACGCCCCCGGTGGCCGTGACAACCCCGGTTTCCTGATCGTGGGACAGGGAGTCCGCCGTGATAAGAACCTGGTTCGGATCTTGGGCGGCGGCCTCCATGGAAACCCCAGCCACCAGGATCAGTGCCGCCAAAATCGATGAAAGACGCATCCTCACGGGGCTAGCCATCCTCGATTTGAAAAATTGCCGCGATCCCCAAAAGCGTACTGATCCCAGCCGGGGCCCAAGCGGCCAGGACCACCGGCACCGCGCCGGACAGGCCCATGGCCAGCACCACGTCCGACACCACGTAGAGCAAGAACCCGGCGAAAATCCCGCCGGCAATTAGCACCCCGGAAAATCCCCGCCGTGCGGCGCCCAGGGAAAACGTTGCGGCGATCAAAACCATGGCGAACAACAGCATCGGCGACGACAACAACGTGTGCCAATGGATCCGATGATTTAGGGCGGAAAACCCGGCTTGTCGCAGGGTCGAAATGAACGCCGGCAGTTCCCAAAATGACAGGGTTTCCGGAGGCGCGAAGCTATTTTGGATTTGGCTAACGGTAAGCGATGTCTCTAGGCGGAATATGTCTTCCCGACGGGGGGATTGATCCGGCCCTGTAATCAACACGTCATTCAGTTCCCAAAATCCGTCACGCAATATCGCCGAGCTTGCGTCCACCCGCCCGGAAAAATTGTCGACCCCTTGGTACAGAAAAATGGTCACATCGGTGAGTTCTTCGCCTTGTTGGGATACTCGATTGGCGTGGATCACCGACTGGCCGTCAACGTTGCTTTGGCGCAGCCATAACCCCGATGGGGACACCGCCAACAGGCTGCTTTGGCCCCGCAAATACCGCGCTTCCAGTTGTTCAAATCGTGATGTTGCGGCGGATGAAAACGGGTCAAACACCGTCACGCCGAAGGCGCCAATGACCATGGCCAGGAACAGGGATGGGGCCAAGAATTGCCAAGCCGAGACCCCAACCCCGCGGGAAATCACTAGCTGATTGGTGCGGGTCAGGCGGATAAACGTGAACATCGCGCCGAACAGCACGGCGATGGGCAGAATTTTTTGAATCAAAAACGGCAGCTGCAAGAACGCCATTTGCAGGACAATCAAGAATCCGACGGACTCTCGATTGGTCGCCCGCTGGGTTAATTCTGCCAAGCCAAACAGCAATATAATTGCCACAAGCCCGGCCAGGACAGAGGCAAACCCAATCAGGAATTGACGCCCCAAATACATGGACAATGTGTAGGAAAGTCGCACCGGACTAGGACGCCGGGTCCGATTGGGGGCCCGGTGTGCCGCCTAAGGGAACCCGCCAGCGGCGCACGCGCACCACCCAAAACCCCAA
The DNA here is from genome assembly GCA_018658465.1 of Alphaproteobacteria bacterium. GTDB lineage: Bacteria > Pseudomonadota > Alphaproteobacteria > UBA2966 > CAIVPW01 > JABHVE01. Next base: position 2,236 of record JABHVE010000066.1, on the reverse strand, counting down.
CGCCAGCGCCGCGGCCACGTTCAGATACAAAATCGGCGTCAGCTCTGGTCGCTCCGCCAGCACCGAGACCAAAGCCATGCCGATGGCTTCGAACACCACCACGGCACCCCCGGCGACGGCGATCCGCACCCATGCCCCCCGCCGGTTCACCTCCCCCGACAGGGCAGCCCCCAGGGCGATCACCGCCAGGACCAAGCCGTACAGGGGGCTGACAATGCGGTTGTGCCCTTCGGCCCGCAATTCGTTGCTATAGGCCACGTCATCCTCGCTGTTCGATGGGAACAGCAAACTGGGCAGATACCGCTCCCCCGGCTCTCGCCATCTGGTCCCCAAGGCTTCGTCGAACACCCCCAAATCCAGGGCATAGCGCTCGAAATACAACAACGACAATTCACCGCGATCCAAGCCAATTTCTTGGCGGTTACCTTCGAACAGCACAAAGCGCGGTCCGGTTTCTCCGGCCAACAGGACCCCGCGTTCGGCCATGACCGTCACCGGCCGGTCCGGCTCGCGGCTGTCATGGACCAAGATCCCGCGCAAATCCCCATCGGCCCCGCGTTCGCGCACATAAGCCGTGACCCCGTTGGTCAACGTGTTGAATTCGCCAGCTTGCAGCAGCACCGAGGCCTGGGTGTTGCGAATGACGAACTGCAAATCCTTGAAGGTGCTGAACCCCAGGGGAACAAGGTACAAGCTAAGAAGATAGGATAAGGCAACGATGACCAACGCCATGACCAGGGCAGGGACGGCAAGCGCCCGCTGGCTCAGGCCAGCAGCCCGCATGACCATGATCTCACTGTCATAGGTCAGCCGGTGGTATGTGTACAAAATTGCGCAGAACAGAGCGATGGGCAGAATGAGCGCCAGAAACCCCGGAGTGAGCAAAATGGTCAGGTACAAAAACCGGCTGGCGGACAGGCCCCGGTTGATGATCATATCGACGAATTGCAGGCTTTGGGTCAGCCACACCACGGCCGTCAATGACAGTGTGACAAATGCCAGCGGAGCCATCATTTGACCCAAGATATAGCGGGTGACTCGGCCCATGGGGGCAGTATAGCCGATTCTGCGGGTCCGGTGGGAACCCCCACCCCGTCGCGGCCGGGCCGATGAAAATCGCGGTCATCGGCGCCAGCGGCAAAAGCGGAAATTTAGTTGTCGCCCGATTGTGCGATGACGACCACAAAGTCACAGCAATCTCCCGCGATCCCGCCCGCTTGGCCGGGCTTGATCCCCGGGCGCAAACCGCCACCGGCGATCTCACCGATGTGCCGGCAATGACTGCCGTCTTGGCCACCGCAGATCGGGTCATCAATTTGGCCCATGCCCGGTTCACCGAGGATCTGCTGGCGGCATTGCCACGGGGAAGTTCCGTGGTCTTGACCGGCTCCGTCCGCAAGTACACCCGGCTGGTTGATCCCGCCGCCGATGATGTACGGGCGGGGGAGGCGGCTTTTCTGGGCTGGCTGAAGGGTGGTGGGAATGGAGTCATGGTCCACCCATCAATGATTTACGGGGCCGCGGGGGACCGCAACGTCGGCCGCATCCTGGGTGTTATGGGGCGATGGCCGCGGATTTTGCCGATGGTGTTGCCCTTGCCTGGCGGTGGCCGAAACACTGTGCAACCAGTGTTCGCGGACGATTTTGCCGATGCGGTGGTGGCCGCGGCGACCGCCACCGATCTACTGCCGCCCACCGTCGATATCGTTGGTCCGGCCCCTATTCGGTACAGCACCCTGGTGGGCGAATGCGCACGCGCGTTGGGGCGTCGGGCGTTCATAATTCCGGTTCCGGTCTGGGCCTTGGTTGCCTTGGCCAAGATCGCTGGGCTAGTGGGCCTACGCTTGCCATTCACAGGGGCCGAATTTGCCCGAGGCACCGAGGACAAGCAATTCGATCCCGCACCGATGATCCAGGCCCTAGGCGTCACACCTCGGACGTTTGCCCAGGGGGTTCGGGACAAGATCGCCCGCGAGAGTTGATCAGCCCTTTATCACATGAAGGCCAAGCGCCCTTGCCAGGCGAGCCCCAGGCCATAGGTTTTTACGGTATAATGCGCCGAGCACCCGGTGTGCACGTGACGTGACGTGGGTCCAGGGCGCCGCAAATTGGGGGAGACATTTCCATGAAGACCACGTTCGCCAAGATCGCTGTGCCAAAGGAAGGCACCCTGGTTCTAACCGCCTTGCGGGGGTCCAAATTCACTGACACCACGAAAGCCGTGGATCGCCGTATC